>NZ_BROD01000001.1:0-309807 GCF_024345225.1 Clostridium sp. TW13 | reverse complement strand
GCTTTTATAAAAATGTTGGTGGCAAATTAGAAAAGCTAATTGACCACTCTCATTTTTCAATTTCTGAATTAGCTGAAAAGCTAACTGAAATGAATGAGCCTGTTATATTTGTTGGAGATGGAGTAGAAAAATATAGAACTTATCTTGAAGAACATATGCAAAATATATATTTTGCTGCTAATTCAAACTCTTTTGCCAAAGCTTCATCACTTGGAGAAATAGGTCTTCAATTGCTTAATGCTGGATTTAGTGACGATTTAAATGCAGTAACACCAATTTACTTAAGAAAATCTCAAGCTGAAAGAGAATATGATAAGAAAATGGAGTTATCAAATGGAATTTAAATTAGTGCCTATGAACAAAAATCATATTCAAGATATCTTAGAAATTAGTAAGCTTAGCTTCCATACCCCTTGGAGCAAAGAATCTTTTATAAATGAATTAAACAATACTTTTGCACACTACGTAGTTGCAACTGTGGATAACAAGCCAATTGGATATGGAGGAATGTGGATAATTATTGACGAAGGTCATATAACAAACATTGCCATACATCCTAATTTTCGTGGCCAACGTCTTGGTACAAAAATCCTTGAAGAGATGATCAATGTATGTAAAGGTAAAAACGCACAAGCTATGACATTAGAAGTTAGAAAATCAAACTTAGTTGCTCAAAAATTATATTCTAGCTTTGGATTTAAGGAAGAGGGCATAAGAAAACAATACTACGAAGACAATAAAGAAGATTGCATAATAATGTGGAATAGAGATATTTAGACATGTAGTAAATATTAAACTATAAAGCTATATTTTAACATAATATTGAAATATAGCCTAAAAAATTATAGGTGGGATTCCCCACCTATAATACTCCTATTAAGAAATAAGTCCTGTAGCATTATTTTTATAAACGAATTGAGATTCCACAAGGCAGCCAACCGTTTGATCTTGAAAGTTTATCTATGTTTTTTAATATTTCATAGGCTTTATCTCCAACAGTAACTTTTTCAATAAGAACTACCCTATAAATTGCCTCAACCAAATGTTGCAAAACAACTTGAGGAATTTGACCTTTACTCAATTTATTTTGCCCATCCAGTATAATTTCATCAATAGTTTTGTTTTTAGGTTCATACACTTCTTTAAACTCATTTAATAAAAGTTCTGCCTGCTCCTCTATCCTTATCTTTTTCTTTTTCATTAAATAATCACCTTACTTCTTTAAAATCATACTCTAAATTATTATTTTTAAGTAATATAAATTACTATTGTTTATTATATTATATTTTTTCACAAACCTATTATAACATAATTTGCATAATATCACACATGTTGCACATACATTGGTTCTCTATTCTTTAAACTTTTTACTTTGATATATGAATGTGCTACATTGTTATAAAGCATAATGTTCTTAGGCTTTACTATTTCTTTATTGATAAATAAGGTTATATTTATCTTTTTATCTCTTTAACTTTTCTAATTCTTCATCAATTAACTTTGTATCTAATCTTTCAAATAATACCGAAAAATCTCCAATCTCCGTACTTCCATCTAAATCTATAATACTCCATTTGTTTTCATTACAACCCAACCATTGCTTTACTTTCCCTGAAGTCTCAGGTAAGAATGACTCTAAGATATTAGCAATATTAATTATAGCAAAGCAACAATTATAAATTGTATTTTTACATTCGTCTATATTATTCCTTATACCTATCCAAGGAGCCTTTTCATCAAAGTATTTATTAATATTTCTTATGAATGAAAAAATGTTATCTATTGCTATCTTTAAATTACCCTCTTCTACATCTTCCCCTACGCTTTTATATAAATTTTCTATATTAACTTTAATATCTTCCTCTACATTTCCTTCTGGCACCTTATTATCAAAGTATTTCTTTGAAAATGCTAAAGTTCTATTAACAAGGTTTCCATAAGCACCTAAAAGCTCCCCATTATTATTTTTTATAAATTCCCTCCAAGAAAAATCAGCATCCCTCTTTTCTGGTGCATTAGCTATAAAGAAATACCTTAATAAGTCACTATTATATTTTTCTATAAGATAAGGTACCCACACTGCCCAATTGTTACTTGTAGATATTTTTCTTCCTTCTAGCGTTACGTATTCGCTTGATATAATTCTATCTGGCTTCTTTTTGCATCCTATACCACTTAAAAGTGCTGGTAAGATAATTGAGTGAAATGGAATATTATCTTTGCCATGAATATAGTAAGAAACACTTTCTTCATTCCAAAAATCTTCCCAACTCTTATTGTTTTCTTCTCCCCACTTTTTACTTACAGTGTAATATCCAAGAACTGCATCTATCCATACATACACCTTTTTATCTTCAAAACCTTCTATAGGTATATCAATACCTAACGGTAAATCTCTTGATACAGCTCTATCAATAAGACCTTCTTTTATATATCTCTCTGTATTGTTTATTGCATTTACTCTCCATTTACCCTTTGATTTTTCTACATGTTCTCTCAATTCATCTTCAAACTTTGATAATGCAAAGTATAACTGCTTTCCTTCTTTCACCACAGGTTCATTTCCACAAAGTTTACATCGTCTATCAGACAACTCTAATGGATCTAGTAACGATGAACAATTGTCACATTGGTCTCCCCTTGCTATGCTGCCACAATGAGGACATACTCCCTCTACATATCTATCTGGTAAAAATTGATTGCAATGTTCACAATACAACTGCTCTACTTTATTTTCATAAATTAGGCCATTATCAGATAACTCCTTCAGTATTCTTCTCACCTCATTTTTATGATGCTCATCATCAGTTCTTGTGTAGCAATCATAAGAAAAATTCAACTTATCAAAGCAAGCTTTAAATTCTGCATGATACTTATCAGCAATACTCTTTGGTGACTTATTTTCATTTTTAGCTCTTATTGATATAGGTGTTCCATGACAGTCACTTCCTGAAACATAAAGTACATTATCCCCCTTCGCTCTATAATATCTTGCTATTACATCCCCTGGTAATAATGCTGCTAAATGACCGATATGCAATGACCCATTAGCATAAGGCCAAGCTCCTCCAATTAAAATATTCATAATCAATTACCTCCTTAAAATATGTGATTTTATTGTAATATCCTAAACAATAAAAAAACTCCCGAACCTAAGACCATATGTCCTAGGAACGAGAGTTAAACTTCGTGTTACCATCCTACTTTATCTATATATCACTATATAGACCTCTTCAAGTACGTTACAAATGATGTAATTATACTCTATCACTATAACGGGTGAACCCGTTGCAGCCTAAATCATTACAATCTCGGTGCACTGCTCCAAGGCCATTTTCACTTTAATATCCCTTATTCCATCTCACCAACAGGAACTCTCTGTAATGCATCTAAAAGTACATAGGTTTATATGCTATTTATTTTCAGATGCTTAAAGTATTCTTAAAGTTACTTTCCTTTTCCTTGCATTTATAAATCTCATTATACTCTTTCATATTTGTTTGTAAACAGGTTATTCTTTTTGATTAACTTTATTAGGAATATTCATTCCGTTAACAATACCCCCTCCAATTCCTACAAATATGAAATATAATATTTCGGGAATATCAATCACATATATACCCAATGCTCCTATAATTATCATAATAATAAGTAATAACCATATAGAGCTAAATGCCATCCATTCTTTCTTTATACGCAATTTAGAACTCAATTTTTCTGTTACATTATACTTTTTATCAGCTTTAAGATAAATAATGTTACTTATTATCATTGGTAATACAAGTGATAGTAGTTTAATAAAAAAGTTATTCATAAATCTGTAACTCCTAACTAAAAGTCCTTTTTTCTATATATACTTTGAGATATTATAAGTGATATCTCCATTATTAGCAATCCTGCTAAAACTAAAATAATACTTGAAAGAGCAGAATTATTCTCTATATATTTTCCAACAGCAAAAAACTTCTTTTGCAAGTCTATATTGCCAATAAATAATTTTGATAAAGCTCCTGCTGAAAATGCAATGAAGAAAAATGGTGCCATGACCCAAAGCTTAGCTTTAGAATAACCTAATTTATAATATATAGGCATCTGAATAGCCATAAATATTGAAAATAATAAAAATCCTACACCAACAGTAAAAACTATTTCTCCTGCTTCAGGTACATTTTTAACAAAGAAACTAAAACCAAATAAATATATTATAGATAGAATCACTGAAATGACAGCTAACATTAAAGAAAATAAGTATCTTCCACTAACTATCTTGTTTTTATTTATCGCGAGACTTCCATAAAACTTATCAATATCATTTTTTTCATTTAAAGCAAATGGATATGAACAAAAAATCACTGTCAACATAAACATCATGGTAATTATCATAATTAAATTTTGAGTTGTCGCTGCAATAAATATAGGCAATACTAGAATTAAAATAATATTTTTCTTAAAATAAGGTTTAAGCATTAATGCATCTAAAAATGCAAACTTAAGAGTTTTATCCATTTTACTTTCCTCCTTTATTCATAAAAATCATAATATCATCTAAAGTAGCTTTATCAGTTATTATTTTATTTGAGAATCCTGCTAATTTACTTACATCTATCAACCCTTCAAAACCAGTATGATGATGTCTGATACCTATAATATTCTTTGCTTGCTCTTCATTTATATCTTCTTTCGCACCTTTTATGATGCAGTATTTTTCAAGCAATTCATCCTTTGTCCCAGTAAATATTATTTGTCCATCTCTTAAATAGGTAATATAATCTGCTATCTTCTCTAAATCTGAAGTTATATGAGTTGAAAACAGTACACTTCTGTCTCCCTCTTCAATATAACTGCTTAAAAAGTCTAAAAATTCATCTCTAGCCACAGGATCAAGACCACCTGTAGGCTCGTCTAAAATGAGAAGTTTAGCATCATGAGAAAAGGCTACGGCTATCATAAGCTTCATCTGCATTCCTTTTGAAAGTTCCTTAACCTTCTTCTCTCTTGATAAACCAAATTCTTTAAGATATTTATCGTAAACTCTACTGTCCCATCTTTTATGAAACATCTTTACTGCTCTCTCTACATCTGACAGATTCCAATCATCAAGATAATACGGTTTATCAAAGACCACAGCCACATCTTCCTTTATTTCTTCTTCATCATTTATATGATCAAGCCCAAATAATTTAATACTTCCACTATTTTTCTTTAGCATATTAAGAATTAATTTTATAGTGGTTGTTTTTCCTGCTCCATTTGGACCTATAAAGCCCATTATATAACCTTTTTCAACAGAAAATGATATATCCTTAATTGAAAACTCTTTAAATTCTTTTCTTACATTGCTTAGTTCTAAAACATTATTCATATTTATCCTCCTCTAACATTACATCAAACATTTCTTTCAATTCTGCTTTAGTTAATTTAGCAACTTTAGCTGAACTAATTGCTGAGGTGAATGATTCTTCTATCTCTCTTAATAATTGTTCTCTTATCATCTCATTGTTTTGAGGCAAGACATAGCATCCTTTGCCTTGAACATTGGAAACGAACCCTTCACTCTGTAAATCGTTATATGCTCTAGTAGTGGTTATTACACTTATTTTTAAATCACGAGCTAACTGCCTAATTGATGGCAGCATTTCTCCTTCTTTAACTTCTCCACTAAGAATAGCACTCTTTATCTGTTCTTTTATTTGCTCATAAATTGGAACACCTGCACTGTTTGAAATTACTACTCTCATGTTTACCTCACTATCAATTTGTTTCTATGTGTAATTACTGTATATACTATATATATACAGTATAATCTTTATATACTATTTGTCAATATAAACCTGAATTTTTTTGGTAAAAATCTCACATACCAAACAAAAAAAGAATGATACATCCCTTATTATCTAAGGTTTATACCATTCTTTAACTCTTATTAATATTTAAATTATCAATACACTTGTTCTTTGGGCAAATCACAATCTATTAATTTATTTACGCCAGAACAAGATTATAACTCCTATGAAAGTTGCTTTACAACCAAGCTTACCACTCTTAATTTATCCATTTCAGAAACAGTAAAACTGTAATTTTCAAAGGTGATAGTTTTATCTACTTGGATTGATGCTCCGAGCTTATTGTATAACCATCCACCAATACTATCAAAACCTTCATGTTCAATTTCTATATTGAAAAATTCGTTGATTTCATCAATGGGAACAATAGCCTTTACCAAATACTCTCCTTCTGCTAATTTTCTTATTTCTTGAGTTTCTTCATCAAACTCATCTTGGATATCCCCAACAATCTCTTCAAGTATGTCTTCAATCGTTACAAGACCTGAAGTTCCACCATACTCATCCATTACTATTGCAATTTGAATCTTATCTTTTTTAAGTTTTTCTAATAATCTGCTTATAGAAATTGTCTCTGGAATATATAATATTTTTCTTGTTATTTCATCTAAATCATACTTGTTTTGTGTATAGCTTTGATTATACAAATCCTTTATATGTATAAAACCTAGGATATCATCTTTATCCTTACCACACACGGGAAACCTTGTAAACCCTTCCTCACTTACTATTTTAAAGACCTCTTCTTCGGAATCATCTTTATAAATACAGCACATATCTGTTCTTGGCACCATTACTTCTCTAACAAGTTTATCTCCAAAATCAAAGACATTATCCACAAGCTTTTGTTCGCTCTCATCAATTAACCCACTTTGGTAACTTTCCTCTATGAGCATACGTATCTCTTCTCCTGTATGTGGATCAGCAATCTCGTCTGCTTGAGAATATCCAAAAGGCTTAAGAAAAACATTTGTGCTTGCATTAAAGAAAAATATTATTGGATACATTATTTTATAAAATACTAATAACAATAAAGATGTATTTAACATTATTGTCTCAGTATTATATAATGCAAGAGCTTTAGGAACTAACTCTCCAATTACAACTTCTATCATTGTCACTAAGAAAAATGATATAGCAAATGATATTGTATGTATAATACTTTCACTTAACCCTAACAGCTTCATAACTGGTAATATTAGTTCTGTTATTGTTGATTCTCCCATCCATCCTAAACCAAGAGAACATAACGTTATACCTAACTGGCAGGCTGAAAGGCAAGAATTCAAATTATCTTTTACGGTCTTGGCATGCTTAGCCTTTCCACTCCCTTCAGCAACCAAGGTATCTATTCTTGAATTACGTATCTTTACCATTGCAAATTCACTTGCTGTGAAAAAGCCATTTATTAAAACTAAAACCGCTATTGCAAGTATTTTAATTATTTCTTCCATAAATCTATTAGACTTATAAAAATAAGCTAATATTACCCCACCTCTTTCTAAATTTATTAATCTGAATGTTTAGTTTATGTATTCTATTATATTATTATATTTATCTTTTACAAATATTTATTTTTTATAGTAAATACGGCTATAATAATATTCTGCAGTTTGATAATAGTCTATTATTGCTAGCTGCTATCTATTAACTATCATGTATATAGTCCTAAAACTAAAAGAACTAAGAAGTTATCATTTAATATTAAGGTATTAACTTTCATCCATATAACACCAAGACTATATTTATTAACTAACAATTATTCTGGTATTAACTAATAGCTATATAGTCCTAACAGTATCCTCTAGACTTATTGCAAGTTTCACATACTAACTATCACCCATATAGAACTATTCCATAATAATGTTGGTGGACAAGTTACAAAAATTCGACATTTTTCTACCAACATTTAAGTGGAATAGTTCTATACACGTTTTTATAAACATACTGTTTATGCATATACGCATAGATATTTAACCAAGTACATTCTTCTAATAGTCAACAATAATAATTTTTAACATCCATCCTACATTTAGTGTCTAACTCTTCCCTAAAATATTAAATAAACAGATTTAATTTTATGGCTGCGCAAATATATTATAAATTTCATTAAATTAAAATTTATATCTCTTGCAAATACAAAAATTTAGTGCTAAGCTTTAATTGACCACATGGTCAACACATATAGACAAACATAAAGTGTAATTACTAAAAACA
Source organism: Clostridium sp. TW13 (assembly GCF_024345225.1). Lineage (NCBI taxonomy): Bacteria > Bacillati > Bacillota > Clostridia > Eubacteriales > Clostridiaceae > Inconstantimicrobium > Inconstantimicrobium mannanitabidum. The sequence continues at coordinate 301,747 of NZ_BROD01000001.1, read as the reverse complement.
TAGCTTAAGATATTTAGAAATAAGTAACTAGTCCAAATATACTAGCATATAAACCTATCTACTTTCAGATACCTAATAAGGAGGAATCAATTATGCCAAATGTATTATCAATAAACAGTCTTGTAAAATACTATGGAAAGCATCTAGCTTTATCTGAAGTTTCTTTTGATGTAAAAAAAGGAGAAGTCTTTGGTCTAATAGGTCCAAATGGAGCTGGTAAATCTACTACCTTAAGATGCATATTAGGTCTTATAAAGAAAACCAGCGGTTCTATTAAAATTTTTGATCAGCCAATAGATGGCAATGAAAAAAAGCTTAGAAAACGCATAGGATATTTACCTTCTGAATGTAATTTTTATGGAGAAATGAAGGTTATTGATGTGCTAAATTATTCAAAGGAATTATATAAAACTAAATCTATGGAGATAGAGCCTCTCGCTGAAAGATTGAACCTTGATTTAAATAAAAGAATTGAGGATCTATCCTACGGAAATAGAAAAAAGGTTGGAATAATAGATGCCTTATTATCTGGCGGAGATTTATTTATATTTGATGAAGCTACAGGTGGTCTTGACCCGCTAATCCAAGAAGAGTTTTTTCAAATTCTAGAGGACTTAAAACAGCAAGGAAAAACCATAATCTACTCTGCCCATGTACTTAGTGAAGTTCAAAGACTTTGTGATAAGGTAGGAATAATAAAGGATGGAAAGCTAATCAAGGTTGAAGAAGTAGATAAACTAAGAGAAATTAACCTTAAAAAGGTTTCATTGACAACAAAGGATACTACTCTTGAAAACTTTGCAAATATATTTGACTATAAAAGAGATAAGAATAAAATTTCCTTTACTTATAACGGAGATGAGAAAACACTTTTAAATAAGCTATTAACCTGTAATTTTAAGGATCTAACTATAGAAAATCCAAGTCTTGAAGAAATATTCTTAAAATACTATGAAAAGGAGTAATGCTGATGTTACCAATAATTAAAAGAGAATTAAAAGCAAATTTAAAAGGATTTATAATCTGGACATTAGTAATTGTTGCTATAGTTTTAATGATGTTAGTAAGTTATGTGTCAATGAAAGATGATATGGCTAACCTAAACTCAGTTATGGCCTCTATGCCTAAAGCTCTTTTAAAGGCCTTTGGGATGGACAATCTAGATATGACATCTATTGAAGGTTTTTATGCCAGTAAAGGACATCTGTCAGTTATTTTGATAGGTTCAGTATATGCTTGCAACCTTGCTTCATCATTACTTGTTAAGGAATATGATCAAAAAACTAGCGAATATTTATTATCTAAGCCAATCTCAAGAAGTGAGGTTTACTTTGCAAAAGCAATAAGCTTCTTGATATTAATAACTTTATTTAATGTAATAATAGGTGGAACAGTAGCTGTAGGTATATATTCATTTGCCAGTGGAAGTGCAGTAAATAACAAAGTTGTGTTTTTACTTGCTTTATCTCCATATCTTCTTGAGCTAGCTTTTGGATACATCTGCTATTTCTTATCAATATTCTGTACAAAAACTAGAGCTTCTATTGGTATCTCTTTGGGTGTTGTTTTTGGTTTCTATTTACTTTATGTAGTTGGAAATTTAGCAGATACTTTTAGTTTCTTAAAGGATTATAACTTTTATAGTTATGTTGATACAACAGCCTTAGTAGTTAACAAATCTCTTAATTTCTCTCATATACTTGCTATGGTCTTAACAGCTTTAATCTCTCTATTGGCAGGAAAATTAGTTTATGATAGAAGGGACTTTTAGTAAATGAGTGAAATAAAAATACCAGGGGATAAAGAAGCGGTAATATATAAGGCTGCCCTAGCTGAATTTTCTAAGAATGGTTATGATTTAGCTTCAACAAATAAAATAGTCAATTCTATAGATATTTCAAAAGGAACTCTGTTTAATTACTTTGGAAATAAGAGAAATCTATATATCTTTGTAGTAAAAAAAGTTTTGGATTTTCTTACTCCTATATTGCTAGAAGATATAAAAAATTTATCTCCAGATTTTTTTGAACGTATCTCCCAAGTTTCTGCTGCTAAATTAAAGCTTACTCTTCAATATCCTGAAGAAAGCAATATACTTTTAGAATCCTTCGGAACCAAATTTGAAGATTTTAAAAAGGAGCTACAATCAGAATACGATAAATATGTAGTTCTTAGCAACAAACTACTTTTAGACGAACTTGACTTTAGTAAATTTAAATCTGGCATCGATGTACAAGTTGTTTTCAATATGCTTTTATTTATAGGAGAAGGCTTTAGCAAGCAAATCACTACTTTGTATAAATCTGATTATAAAAAAATATTAGAAAATAGAGATTTCATACAAGAAGAATATAATAAATACATCAATATAATAAGAACCAGCGTCTATAAGGATAATTAACTTAATCTTCAATTAAATCTATCTGATATTAACTTACTTGGTATTATTTTGCTATAACATTTAATTATAATAAACTTTTAAGATAATTTTAAGTTATTCTTAAGTTATTTTTAAGGAAAAACCACCTTTCTGATTTGCATATAAAATTCAAAATGGGTATAATTGTATATAGACTTGTAAATATTATTTTAGGTGGGATAATTGATTATGGAGAAAAATGAAAGACTCATAGCCTATATACTTGTTTTATTAATAACAACAATATACTATGTTATTGGTTATGTATTTCATATTGATATATTAAAAGTTTTTGTTGTTCATAAAGACGGTTTTAGCATAGGCTTTGCTGCAATTTTATTAGTATTTGTTACTACATTTATTGTTGGATTAATTCTTATGAACTTACAAAAGAGAAAACTTAATAATGAATAATATGAAAATCAGTATAAAATTATATATATTACAATAAATAAAATACATTTTTCAGTCTACTGTACTTGCTACCATTGATGGAGCATACAATTTAGACCTTATATAACTTCAATACCATCAAGTTTAACTTCTCTTCTATAAATTAGTAGCAAATATAAAAATAGATAATACATATATATTAATGAACATGTTTATTGGAGGTCTTTACTTGAACAGAATACCCTCTCTTATGTTTAATAATATAGATATTTTTAACCAGCTATTTAATAATATTTTTTTAGACGGTGCAACAAATTATATGCTATCAAACAACTTTGATGATAACGACGCTGAAACCGAAGACTCATATGAAATAGAAATAAAAGACTATGGTGATTGTTATATAATAAAAGGTTATTTGCCTGGAGTATCACCTAATGATATGAGGATAGATTTTGAAAAAAACAAAGTGATTTTAACCATTAGGCAGAATCACTTCTATAAAAATGAAAGTAGTTCATTTATTAGCATGGTCTACACTAACGGAAATATGGTAAAATCATTTGATGTAGAAGAGATAGATAAAAATAGTATTAGAGCTACGTTTGAAGAAGATACCTTATTCTTAACATTGCCTAAAAAGAAACCTACTCAGGTAAATGATGAAAAATCACCAATAATAATTGATGTTGATAGCTATGAAGAAAAATAAAGGGGTACATCACCCCTTTACCATTCCTACTATCTGACGTAAGTCCAATAATCTGATTTACATCATTCTTATCTACAACTATAATCTTTTCATTGTTGGTATAACCTATAATTTGAGACAAATCTTCATAGATAAATCTACTAAGTTCTCCCTAGTATCTTTTCTTGAATTCCAATTTCTAAGATCCCATGCTTCTCCGCTTAGGTCATCTCCACCATATAATATTTGACCTAAAATGACCTTTCTAAATTGTGCTACAGCAAAAAATGCTGCTGCCTCCATTTCTACTGTTACACAGCCTTCAGATACTCTTAAGGCTATCTTGTCTCTTGTTTCTCTGTAGATAGCATCTGTTGTCCATGTTTTTGCCTTGATATATTTAATTCCATCGTTGATAAATTCATTCTCAATAACTTGTATAGCATGCTTATTTGCTTCAACTTCTCTTGATGGCTCAAGGTAATGATAAGATAATCCCTCATCTCTTATAGCTGCTATAGGTAATACTATATTTCCAACAGCAATATCCTTTTGAAGAACACCAGCACCTCCACAAACTATAAACTTTTTTGCCCCAAAAGCTATCAATTCTTCAAACACTGCTGCTGATGCTGCTGCACCAACAAACCCTAAAGTGAGTGCAACTCTTTTTCCTTCATACATTGTTTCATAGACTGGAATGGTTAATGTTTCAGATTTTAACTCTGCAATTAATTTCAATTCTCCATTCTCATTTTTCTTCTCAACAACTTCTCTAAAAAAAGTTATTACACAACATTCTGGAATATCAATTGGCTTAATCAATTCTGAAGGTTCTGTAAATGATTTTTTACAGGTATCAAATTCCAATATTGGATATTCTCTTTTTTTAAGCATTTTTCCGCCCCCTACCATCAATGTATTTTTACCATTATATCACACTAATGTAAGATTACAAATAATGCCTCTAAAGAAATTCTTTATATAAGAAATATTATTTATCAAAGTTGAAGTTATTTGTAAGTGAATGATACATAAAAGTAAGCAGTAATAATTAATTAGAACTTATCTATCTTGATAGAGACTATATATTTAAAAATATAAACACATATGTAACTATTCCATTAAAATGTTGGTGGACAACTTACAAAACTTCGACATTGTTTTCGACATTTCCTTTCAAAATTCTACCAACATTTAGATGGAATACTTCTATACACATTTGCAGAATACCATATAACATACCATTACCAATTGATATAATTACAATATATTCATCAAAATAAAGTTAGTCATATACTCACATTATATCTCTCGACAAATCAAGAAATGCTTTAAGTGCTGGAGACATCCATTTATCTTTATGATACAAAACCTGTGAAACTATCCCAAAGCCTGGTCCCACCCAATTAAGCGGTATAAGTCTTCCATTAGCTAATTCCTCTTCTACAGCAATTTTAGGCAAAAGAGTTATTCCAAGTCCACTCATGGTAAATTGTTTAATCGCTTGTACACTTCCTGTCTCAAGAACTAAATTAGGCTTTACGTCATGCTCACTAAGAATCTTTTCAAAAGCCATTCTGTAACTACATCCTGATTCAGTTAATATAAGAGGCTCTCCCTCAATATCTTTTGGAGTTATTTCTTTTTTGTTTATTAACGGATGCCCTGGATAAGTTAATAACAACATAGTTTCATTAAACTCTACATCTGCTATAAACTCTTCATTATCTATTTTTCTTCCAAGAGAAAAAGCTACATCAATTGCATTATCTCTCAGCATATCTCTGAAAACAGAACAGCTTCCAAATTTCATTGACACCTCTACGTCTGGATAAAGACTTCGATATTTTTTTAGTATTTCCGGAAGACGTAATACACATAAGGATTCAGCTGCTCCTATGGTAAGAGTTCCTGTTGGCCTCTTTTCATTGAATACAACATTTTTCATGTCATCTGATAATTTAATCATTTGCTTTGCATAAGGCAAAAGCTTTTTTCCTTCGTGAGTTAATGAAGTTGTCTTCCCCATTCTTTCAAATAGCTTTACTCCTAATTCATCTTCAAGCAGCTTAATCTGTGTTGTTACTGTTGATTGGGCGTATCCCATTTCACTGGCTGCTGCAGTAAAACTTTGAAGTTCACTTATAGTTATAAATGCTTTAAGCTGTCTAAAATCCATAGTTCATTCTCCTTATCAAAATTATTGAATGTTTTAATCAAAATTATCAATTTTACTAATACATATCTTAATGATATCATATTATTAATAGATAAGGTATATGAAAATAAATAGAAAATCGAAATATGCTAGCATATAAACCTATTTGCTTTTAGATACCTAAGGCATATGATAATAAAATATAATTATGAGGTGATATTACATGGATACCAAATTAAAAGTTGGGGTTATAGGTGCAACTGGTATGGTTGGTCAAAGGTTCCTATGTCTCTTAGAAAATCATCCTTGGTTTGAAGTTGTTGTGGTTGCTGCCAGCAAAAGTTCTGCTGGACTTACCTATGAAGAAGCAGTTAAAAATAGATGGAAGATGGCATCCCCCCTTCCTGATAAATTTAAAAAACTTGTAGTAAAAGATGCTTCTGAAGTTGAAGAAATCTGTAACATGGTTGACTTTGTTTTCTGTGCTGTTTCATTAAGCAAGAAGGAAACAAAGCTTCTTGAAGAAGAATATGCAAAACATGAAACTCCTGTAGTTTCTAATAACTCAGCTAATAGAAATGAACCTGATGTACCTGTTATAGTACCAGAAATAAATTCAGATCATGCAAAAATTATAGAAGTTCAAAAGAAGCGTTTAGGCACAAAGAGAGGCTTTATAGCTGTAAAACCTAACTGCTCTATTCAAAGTTATGTTCCTCCTATAAATGCATTAATGGAATTCGAACCTGAACTTATATTAGCTTGTACTTACCAAGCTATATCTGGATCTGGAAAGACATTTAAAGAATTCCCTGAAATAATTGATAATGTTATACCATTTATAGATGGTGAAGAAGAAAAGAGCGAAAATGAACCTTTAAAAATTTGGGGTTCAATTGAAGATGGCAAGATTGTAAATGCTACTAATCCTGTTATTACAACACAATGCATAAGAGTTCCTGTATCTGATGGACATCTTGCAGCTGTTTTTGTAAACTTCAAGAAAAAACCTACAAAAGAACAAATAATCGAAGCTTGGGAAAATTATAAAGCTCCTGAAATAGTATTAAATCTTCCAAGTGCACCAAAGAAATTCCTACACTATTTTGAGGAACCAAACAGACCTCAACCTAATCTAGACAGAGATTATGAAAATGGTATGGGAATCACTATGGGTAGATTAAGAGAAGACAAGGTATATGATTACAAATTCGTAGGTCTTTCTCACAATACTCTACGTGGAGCAGCTGGTGGCGGAGTTCTTTCTGCTGAACTATTAACAGCTATGGGATACATTACTGCGAAATAATGCCTAACCAAGACATCAATTTTTAATGAAAGTGAGCCTTTAGTACTCGTCTTACTAAAGGCTCACTTTCTTATATAATAAATATATTTTTTCTTATTCTTATTCTTATTACATTTTAAACTTAGACATTTCCTCTGTTAATCTCTCAGAACTTCTTTTAACTATAATTACTTCCTCCAGTACATCATTGGACTTCTCATTTATTCCTGATACTCTATTAGCAATATGCATAGTCCCATCAGCACCTTCACTAGCTGCTATAGTTACACCCTCTATAGTTTTTACCATATCACTTACTGATAGTAAAATTTCCTTTGAAATATCACTTAAATTTTGTGAATATTCCTTATAATAAATAGCATCTTTATTATATTCATTACTTGTGTTAACCAATGTTTCATAATCATTTAATATAGCTTCTTTTATAAAATCAATTAGATCACTAGAACTTCTGGTTAACTCTGAAACTGAAGAAACTATAATTTCTGTTGTTTTTTGTATTTCACTTATTGTATCGCTAGATTGTTCTGCCAAAGTTCTTATTTCTTCAGCTACTACGCTAAACCCTTTGCCAGCTTCTCCTGCCCTTGCAGCCTCTATTGCTGCATTTAATGCTAGTAGATTAGTTTGTGATGTTATTTCAAGTATTGAATCAGATAACACATTTATTTGCTCTACTGCTTTTGTTTTCTCAATAGCTTGTCTTACCAAAACTTCAGTTTTTGTAAATACGTCAGTAACTTCTTTTCTGTTTTTTTCCGAAGTCTCCTTTAAATTTTTAGCTTTTTCACCTATTTCTACTGCTCTATGTATCCCCTGTCGAGACTTCTGGTCTATAGTATTAATTGCATTCTCCATTTCATGTGAAGTTGCAAACATCTCTTCTGCAGATGCTGCTGTTTCCTCCATATTAGCTGCTAATTCTTCTGTAGTAGCTGAAACTTCTTCTACATCAGTATTTAGAAGCTTAACTTTTCCATTAACAACTTCTATCACATTATCCATATCATTAGTTGTTGTTGATACATTACTAATCAAATTCTTCAGCGAATTCTGAACACTATTGATTGATCGAGCTATATCCTCAATTTCATCCTTTGTTCTTATATTTATATTCTCAGTAAAATCTCCAGCACTCATTTTACCTAGAGAATGCTTTATTTTCATAATGTCTTGCCCTAATTTTTTTGAAAACACATAAACTCCTACAAAAACCATAATACTCACAACTACCAATGTAATAATTACAGTTTTAAATAAAGTACTCCTAATATTCTCAAACATACTTGAATCGATATCAACTCCAGCAATTGCCACAACATTTCCTTGAGCATTTTTTATTGGAGCATATGCAGAAATAAAGGTACCATATTCATCTGTTATAGACTTACTAGAAACTACAGTTTGTCCACTAAAAGCTCTATTCATTTCTTTATCCTGCTGATACTCCTCCAAGAAATTCGAAGGATCTACAGATACATCAACCAAAAACTTAGAATTAGTGTCATTTACCTTCATAAGTGTATAGAAATTTCTAGCTGCACTTTTAGATTTAGCTGACTCCATTGAAGCTAATAATTCTTTATATTCTTCGCTCCCAGTTGATTTATCTAATATAACTTTCTCTAATTTACTTCCATCAATTGAGTTCTTAAGTTCAGATATGCATTTACTAGCTGTGTTTGTTAAATCCTTTTCAAATTTAACAAACATAAAGTAATTAACTAAAAGTATAGCTATTACCATAAGACTCAATGTTGCCATTATCATTTTAAAAACCTTAGCACCAAACCTATTCATATTCCCCCCTAATTTTAAACCTTTTTCTAAAATATTCTACATTTATTAATACATTTTAAATCGAATTACATTTTACTTTAAATTTTTATCATTTTCAACATTTTTCGATTATTTGATTAATAAATACTCAATATAATTCATGCTTTTTTAATTTAAACTTAAACCAAATTAAATAAGTGCATTGATTAGATTTTTTCTAACCAATGCACTTATTCAATCTTTTAATTTATTAACTTATTTCACAAGCATACTTTTAACTTCATTTTCTTTCTGAAACAGAAGACACCCACCATCATGTTCTCCCACTAACATACCTGTTGCATTAAGTTTTTTAAATAGCGGAGATTTTAGTGCTTGTCTTAAAGAAACCTCCCCTAAATTTGTATCTGAATAAGGTGAAAATGGACATGGTTCTGCCGCTCCATCTACATTTATATGAAAGAAACCTCTTCCTGCTGCAAGACATCCTTCTGAATATTTTTCATCCCCAGGAAAAGAAACAAAAACAGAATTTACATACTTTTCTCTAAGCTCTTCAATCTTATTTTCTAGTATTTTACGTTCAACATCAGTTGGAGCCAAAGATTTTGTTGATTCAATTACAGGAACATACTCCACAAATAGCAACGCTCTACATCCCTTATCATATAGTTTTTCAAAAAATACTTCATCTGTAACAGTTCCAACATTCTCAGTGGTAACAGTTACAGAAGCTCCATACAAAATTCCCCTTTCTTTAAGCTTGTCCATAGTCTGCATTAAAATATCATACGTACCTTCCCCACGTCTATTATCAGTTTGAAACTTATCTCCCTCTATACTAATAATAGGCACAAGATTTCTACTATTATCAAATATTTTTAAATAATCATCATTAAGCATTGTTCCATTAGTGAATATAGGAAAAATAATATCCTTCACTCCTGCTGCTTTTTCTATAACCTCTCTTCTCATTAAAGGTTCACCACCAACAAGAAGAATAAATGAAACACCTAATTCATTAGCCTCATTAAAGATTTCTTCCCATCTTTTACTGGATAATTGTTTTTTATTGACACCTTCTCCACAAGATTGATTTGCTCTTGCATAACACCCCTTACAAAATAAGTTACAACTACTAGTTATGCTTGAAATTAAAAATACAGGAACATTTTCTCCTCTTCTTGCCAAGCTTTGTCTTCTATTTTTAGCCTCTTTACTTGATATTGCATACTTTAAAACAAAGGCTATTTCTTTTGGCTTATTAAAAGATGCTTTTACAAGTCCTCTTACAACATTCTCAATTCCCTTGTTCAAATAATCAGCTAAATTAAAATCAGTGTTCATTCCTACATCACCCCTAAGTATAATTATTTAATCCCTTATGTATATTATAGTAAACCATTTAATAAAAAATTCTAATATTTGCTATTTATTTTGATTCCTTATCATCTTCTTATATACTTTTTTGTAGCACCTAACCAATATAGTATAATAGTACCACATTGTTACTTAATAGTATCTTTTTATTAATTATAAGATATCCTTTTTAAACCTTTAGGTTTTATTTTAGTCTTTCTTTTAAACTATTCTTGATAATAGAGTTATATAAAAAAAGCACAAATTGTATTTGCACTTTTTTATAGCTTCTTAAATAATATACTTTACTTCTTTATTGCTGAATAATGTTTCTATCTCCTCCTTAAAGAATTGTTTTATCTCTTCTAGATTCTCTTTTGGATAAACATACTTCCCATATCCAAACTGTCCAAATTTGAACTTACGATCTTCATCCTTCATTGGCAATTCACTTTCTGGGAATATATCAAGTATTCTATTTTTAGCTATAGTGGTATAACGATGAGATATAATTTCAAATGTCACAGGGAATTTTAAATCAGTTGGAAGCTTACTCTTTAGTTCTAATAATAAATCATGATATTCATCTTTCCAATTAGGATAAATGAAAACAGGCGCAATCAGAAATCCTATAGGATAATCAGCACTAGCAGCCTTAATACTAGCTTCTATTCTTTTGTCACGAGAAGCTGTAAAATGCTCATATTGATTTATAACTGCGGAAGTGTTAATACTAAATCTTATTTCTGTATGACCGTTATGCTTCAAGTTAAGAAGAGAATCTACATCACTAAATTTTGTTACAAATCTAAACCTTCCATTTTCACTACTACCAAAAAAGTTTATTGCCTTCTCCAAAGAATGAGTATAAGGTTCCACAGGTATAGGGTCAGATGTAGCTGCACCCTCAAATATAGTTATCTCTAGTAATCTTTCATCTATATATTTCTGAGCTTGATGAAGAATTTCATCTGTATTTGCATGAATCCTCACAAAAGGCTTATCTCCAAGCATTGTATTTAAATAACAATACTCACACTGCCCCATACACCCTGACACCAATGGAAGTTGATAGTGAGCTGATGGTTTACAAGATTGAAACTTTAAACTCTTCTTAGTGCCAACCACCAAAGTCTTCTTACCTTCTCTATATTGAGAGAATAAATCCTCACCTGGTATATGTTGTTTAAGTTTATTGGAACTTAAATTAATTATCTCAATGCTAGTATTGTCTTTAAACTTATTAAGAATTTTCCTCGCTACTTCAAACTCCAAAACATCTTTCTCAAATATAATTCTTTTAGGTACAAACATATCTTTCACTAAAAAACAACTTAAAATAAGCTGCTTTTTCTGTCCCCTTTCTTCTTATGTCTATTTTTCTAACTATTATTTGCTAAAGATAGTTAAGTATACATTAGAATAATTATTAGCACTGCTTAATTTCTTTATTAACATGAAAAATTATATTATAAGCTTCTTCCCAGTACTTTTCTGGTATATCACAGTGATCTACTTCTCTATCACTTATTAACGCAAGTTCTTTTGCTTTTTCTATAACTTCAGGTAGAAGATTATTTCCTGTCTTTATTTCATGCATTATAATTTTTGAAAATATAGGTGCCCTCTCTACTAAATCACTTTGTGTATATTCCTCAATTGTTCTTTCAATATCATAATCAAGCGAAATTAATTCTGGCTGATAAAATTCATTATCACAATGCAAAATTGCAAATTGTGACTTACCATTAGAACTTAAAGGTACTCCTACTGAACCTGGATTTATGAGCATCTTACCTTCAAAATTAAATATTCCCTGTCTATGTGTATGACCACAAATAAGTAAATTTGTTTCGCACTGTCTAAGATTTTCCTCTGCTTCTTTGCTGCCTACGTTCAAAAACTCAGTTGTTGAATTTAAAGAACCATGACAGATTGTAAATTCAGGAGCTCCTTCAATAGATACTTTCATTGTAATTGGACATGCTTTAAAGAAATCCATATCCTGTTGCTTTAGATTTTCATATGTATATAGCAAAGATCCACTACTAGAACCATTATGCCAATCAGCATACACTCCATTCTCATAATTAATTTGATAATCCTCTCTGTTTCCTCTAATAAACCAAGTTTTATATTTTTCTGATACTTTTTTTATCAATTCCATGGTTTTCTGTGGATGTGGACAATCACTGATATAATCTCCTAAAAATACAAACCCATTTACTCTAACTTCTTCACAATGAGTTAAACACTTTTCCAATGCAATATAATTACTATGAATATCTCCAAGCAATGCTAATTTCATTTTGGAACATCCTCCTTATTGCAACATAAATAAATTCTCACATGTTAATTATTGTTGCAAATAATATATTTAATTATTCTATAATGTCACGGATTAATCTAGAGTATATTGAAATTTATAACACCAACTATAAATCTATAAAAACATTTACCCATAAAAATATAAACATATATAAATATTTATAGTAAAACTGCACCTTCAATCATATCCCTAAAAATAATGCATCGGAGAAAAGCACTGATATTGCTAGTAATAGCATAATTTTAGTATCTTAACCCTATAAATTTCAAATCCAATACCAATAATTGCTTTAATTTCTATTTGTATCTTATCTTCTATTCTGATATAATTCATTTGTTTAGTTTTACTAAAAATGTTATTAAAGTTATAAAAGGAGGAATTGATTTGAAATTCAAAAAAGTAATTTCAACACTAAGCATAGCTACTATGTTGCTTGCTTTTAGTGGATGTACTAAAGATTTAGATTTAAGCATCAATATTAAAAATGGGGATAAGTATGTTATCCACGAAGTCACAAACCAAGATATGACTATGACTTTAGGAACTCAACAAATGGCAACAAACCAAACTGTTGATATGAACTTATTAATGGACGTAAAAGATGTTGATAAGGATAAAAATGTCACAATCGAATATAAATATGATTCAATGAAAATGTCAGCCACTTCAAATGGTCAATCAATGACCTATGATTCTACAAAGGCTGATGAAAGCAATCCATTAAATGAAGTTTACAAAGGAATCATCGGAAAGTCTTTTACAGTAAAGATGACTAATAAAGGTAAGTTATTAGAAATAAAAGGTGTAACAGATTTAATTAACTCAATTTTAGATAAAGTTAATGTGCCTGATGCTCAAAAAGAAACACTTAAGTCTTCATTAACTAGAAGTTTTGGTGATGATGCAATAAAGTCAATGGTTCAACAATCAATGGACATTTATCCAGATAAGGCTGTAAAGAAAGATGATACTTGGAACAAAAAATATGATATTAAAACTGTTTTTCCTATAACTGTTGATAATACATTTAAACTTTTAAGCAATGACAGTTCAGAAGTATCTTTAAACCAACAATCAAATATCACTGCTGATACTAAAGGTACTCCAATAGATATTATGGGTATAAAATCTAATATTAATTTAACTGGTACTTCTACAGGAACTGTAAAAATAAATAAGAGTAACGGTTTATTACAAAGCGGTGAAGTAACTGAAAATATGAGTGGCGAGATGCAAATGCTAAAAAGCAGTCTTATCCCTCAAGATATAAAAGTCCCAATGAAAATGACTGCTAAAATAACTTACGATATTAAAAAGAAATAGATATACAAATATTAATAATAATTTATTTCTGCTTAAAACAAAATCCTCTAGGTTAAACCCCTAGAGGATTTTTATACTCTTTATTGCTACTGTTCACTTCTTTCAAATTTTCTTATGAAGAAAAATATCAGTATTACCCCCATAATTGCTCCTAAGATTCCTTCTCCATTAATCCCAATTAAATTACCTTCAATAATTCCTTTTCTATTTACATAAATATCTCCTAACAGCATAACGTTTATAGAATTCCATACAGAATGTATAAATAAAACTGGAACTATATTTTTTGATAAATAGAAACAATATGAAGATGGGAAGCTATAAGTAAAAGCCGCTATAGCTTGAAATACACATAGTAAAAGTGGATTTGACATTCCTGTTGCTTGTCCAAGTAAAAATACTACTGGTGCATGAAACAATGCCCACACTATACCAACTATAATTGTAGCTTTAGTTTTACCATGCTCTTGAGTCAACTTTGGAAGAAGATATCCCCTCCAACCATACTCCTCTCCTAGTGCAGCTGGCAATGTAAGTATCACTGATATAAGTATAACTATAATATCTCTTATTACAGGAATCTTTGCATTAGTCAAATGTCCAACACCCATAACCTCTGCCAGCAATCCACAAACAATTAAAAACACTATGGGATACAATATACCAAATAGCATTGCTTTCATATTCATCTTGTTTTTGAAGCACTCATATATTTTGTTTTTATCTTTATACTGAATCCAATTAAAAAGCACAGCTAATCCACCTGGAATAAACATAAGAAGCGAAAAATATTTAATTCCTATATTTGCATCAATAAATAGAGCAAAAGATACAATCCAGGTAGCTAAAAGCACAGCCACAATGTAAATTTTCGAATAACTTTTTTCGTTCATGATAATATTCTCTCCTTCAAACTTGCAGTTAGTTTGGTAAATCCTTCTTTTCTATATCTCTTATAGATAAATATGCAATTAATATTCCTACTACTGATAAAATACATGGAACAATTACAATTGATGCTAGCCTAAATTGTTCATTACCACTATTAAGCAGTGAAGTCATTATTATTGAAGTTACTATTACTAGTCCTCTCTTTTTCTTTCTAACTGCAAAATAAACTGGTATTAAACTTAATATTGAGTTTAAGGCTGCATCTATTACTATATCAATAAATGAGTGCATGCTAATTGAGAATGCACTAGCACTTGTAACCTTAGAAAATATATTAGCTACATAAAACACTCCGTGCATAAAAAGATTTGATGCTAACATTGCTACAAAAATAAATCCCACAACTACAATAAACTTTGCAGCCATAATTTTCTTCCTTTTTATAGGATACATGAACATTAAATTTATAGTTTTATTGTTGTACTCATCCATAACAAAGTTTGAAATAAGTACCCCTGCAAAAATAATATAAACACTTCTAACAAATACTTTTGCTATATCATTAAAATTATTAAATACACCTTTATCACCATCCTGAAAAAAGGCTATATACATGCAAAATAGCATAGCCGCTGTTGTTATCCCTGTTGTTATTATACCATCTTTAATAGTACCACCTATCTTATTCTTTTTAAGTTCAAGCCTTATTAAATTAAGCATTTTTTGCATCCTCCTCCAATGTTTTTATGAAATAATCTTCAAGAGAACTCTTCTTTCTAAGGATGGACTCGATATTTACACCACTTAAGATTAATGCCTTTGAAATTTGATTTTGAGATAAATTCAAGTCGTATATTCTTATACAGTCATCATCTAACAATTTAAAGTTAGATATACCTAAGTCATTAGAAAGTACATAACAGGCTTTTCTTAAATCTGATGTAATTATTTCAACATACTCTGTATTGGCGTTTCTTATAGCTTCAACAGGAACTTCCTTAACTAGTTTGGTATTATCAAGTATCCCTATTGTATCTGCAATCTTCTCCATTTCACTTAATATATGACTTGAAAGCAAAATTGTCATCCCGTACTCTCTACTAAGCATTTTAAGAAGCTCTCTTACTTTTCTAATTCCAACAGGATCAAGTCCATTTATTGGTTCATCCAATATAAGAAATTCTGGCTTTGTACTAATTGCTCTTGCAATTCCAAGCCTTTGCTTCATTCCAAGTGAAAAATCCTTAACTTTTTTACTCCCTGTATCTTCTAACTCTACAAGTTTTAGTGCCTTATCTATAGCACTTTTATCATAATATCCAAGATACTCTAGATGGAGTTCAAGATTTTCTCTTGCTGTAAGCTTGTCATAAAACACAGGATATTCAATAATAGCACCAATTCTTTTAAACACTTCATAAGATTCATTTGTAAGCTTTTCTCCCAAGATTTCAATTTCTCCAGCTGTAGGCTTAATCAAATTTGTTATCATCCTCATTATTGTAGTTTTACCTGCACCATTAGGTCCTAAAAGTCCGTAAATTTCACCTTTTTTTATATTAATATTTACATCTGACACACAATCCTTACCATTGAATATTTTAGTAAGTTTAGTAGTTCGTAATACATATTCCATGTTATCGCTCCTCTCAGCTTTATTACATTTTTTATTTTACAGCTGGTAATTATCTTTTTTATTAATCAAATCTTACAAAAATCTTAAGTTTGAGCACCTGAAGGTACATATGTTTATATTCTAGTCTATTTTCAGTTATACTGTGTAGACAGAACTCTTGGAAAGATTTCTATCTGTAAAACATACTTTCTTGTGCAACTAAAAATACCTGTTGCATATTTCAACTTATTATTTATTCTCAAGTGTCTTAAATTTTAAGGACATGCCTCTGTAGCAAAAGCACGTCCTCTTTCCTTTTCGATTATTATATATTTTTATAAAAGTTAGCACAAAGAACCTAGAATTTTATCTTTTTAGCTAATTATTTATTACTAAGCTAATAAGTTATTTTTTGAAGTTTAACTGTAAATGTCGTCTTCTCATATGGTTTGCTGATAAGCAGAATTTCTCCACCAAGCTTTTCTACAAGCCTTTTTGTTATTGTGAGACCAAGTCCACTACCTTCATACTCTTTATTTCTTGAGTCCTCAAGAGTGTACATTCTTTCAAACACCTTATCCTGCTCTTTTTCTTCTATGCCTTTTCCTTTGTCCCAAATATCCACATATACAAATTCTTCATCACATCTTAATCCTAACCCCAAAACTCTTCCGCTACTTCCGTACTTAATTGAATTGGATATTAAATTATTCAATATTCTATCTAGGGCTTCTTGATTTCCTCTTGCATAAATATTGATTTCTGGAATATCTATATTTACATCCATTTGCTTGCTGGTTAACATATCATAATAATTCAATATATTTTTTCTACAAACTTCATTCATGTTTACTCTAGTAATAGGAATCTCCTTATCACCTGATTCAAGCTTTGACAGGTCAAAAAACTTATTTATAAGCTTCACTATTTCAAGTGTTTTATCTTGTACCTTTGAAAGCAATACTTGTCTCTCTTCAACACTTAAGTCTTGTTGCATATTTAAAGTTTCTATATATCCTAATATAACAGTAAGGGGTGTTTTCAAATCATGAGAAATATTTGATAACATCTTTCTCATAGATATCTCTTTTTTTCTATAATCCACTAGGATCTTTTGGTTAAATTCTAATAGTTTGTTAACTTCTACAAGCATCTCCTTAGTTGCTGAATCTCCTGAAACCACCATTACTTTTTCATCTGACTGCTCTTTCATTATTTCATGAAGCTTTTCTTTAATATAAATTAGACTCTTACTATTTTCTTTATTTCTTCTATACTGAAATAAAATTATACAAGCTAATATAAAAATAATTAAATATAATACTATCATTTTACATCACCAAGCTTGTAGCCTATACCCCAAAGAGTTTTTATATATTTAGGGTTCGAAGGATCATCCTCAATTTTTTCTCTTATTCTTCTCATGTGCACATTTATAACATTCTCATCACCATAATATTCTTCTCCCCATATAAAAGAATAAATTTGTGCCTTTGTAAAAACTCTACTTGGATTTTGAATAAATAATTTTAATATCTCAAATTCTTTGGAAGTAAGCTGTATATTCTCATTATTTTTACTTACTAAAAAGTTATCTAAATCTATAGTTAAATTACCAAATTTAATTATCTTTATTTCTTCCTTTTCAATTGTATTTGAGTATTTTGTAGCCCTTCTAATAGATGCCTTTATTCTTGCAGAAAGTTCTATCATTGAAAAAGGCTTGGATATATAATCATCAGCACCAAAACCAAGACCTAGAGCCTTGTCCACATCAGTATCCTTAGCAGACATTATAAGCACAGGTATCAAACTCTTTTCTCTGATTATTCTAAGTACTTCCATTCCATCAAGCTTAGGCATCATGATATCAAGAATTATCATGTCAAAATTGCCTCTTAAAAATTTTTCAACTCCCTCTTCACCATCAAAGGCAGTATCCACTGAAAAACCATCCTTGATTAAATAATCTTTCACCATCTCACTGATAGACTTATCATCTTCTATAATTAATATCTTATTATTCATGTTATTTCATAACTCCCCTTATACAAATACAAAAATAGTTAACTATATTATACCTAATTTTCTACTAAAAGTATCACAGTCTTAAAATTACAATGATTTTTACAACCATTTTTTCAATAGAAGAAGCATGCTAATAATATAAATTTAACATGCTTTTTTATATTTAAGTATTCAGTTTTTAACGAACAATATGAGTTGTGCACTATATTAATTTCGCAAACTAATGATATATTTATCTATTGCAATTGCAGAAACAAATAAGATTACAACATCTACAACACTCCTAAAAAGCATTTGAGGCATAATACCTTTCGTTATTAATCCCATAAAGCAATTAAATATTATCCAATTTGCTCCAATAGTTGATACAAACCTTAATGCTATACGGTAATGCTTTTTTTCAAATGCTAATAAAGGATATAAAATCACATAAATACATCCCATGAATAATCCAAATAATACTGTCCATAAATAGCATTCAATTGGATATAAAGAAGTATCATTGGTTATAAACCCACTTTCATAACCAATTGTTCTCCCTATAAGAATACCTATTGCAATAATTAGAATTGCCTTAATCTTTTTAGTTACGTGTAATTTTTCAATCTCATTACTACTCTTATTATTACTTAATGTAAAAAGAGTAATGGTGAAACATAGTAATATTGCAGGTATCCCATCTCCTACTCCCATAATAAATTGATACTTTACAAACTCAATTCCCCAGATTGAAAAAGGAGAACCTCCAATTACAACTTCTTGCATTCCAATCAAATAAATCATTGCAAAGGATATTCCAAATCTAATACCAGCTTGTAATTTAGACAACTTTGTTCTTCTACCTATATATCCTACTGCTATGGCACATTGCGTAAATAGCACAATAAAATAAAACATTGCTATTGCAGGAAAGCCAAACCATTTAACAAGAATACTATCAAACTTTGTTGCATCTACTGCTGCTGGCAGAATAGCATGAATAATTATCGCCAAAATAGTACAAGTTATAACTGTAACTATATTTATTACAATTGCCTTCTTTGTACTTATACATTTTGTCTTCATTACTCCCCTCCAAACTAATTTATAATTCTTAAATCTAACTATACATAATTCACAAGCACTTTTGAGATGTAATAAATTTATTACATCTGCTTTCGTACTGCAAAAAACTCATAAAAACTATTGTATTTTATTATTTCATGTTCTTAAAAAACTTTATATTAAAATATAATGCAAAGAGTGCTAGTATCGTAAATATTGCCATCTTTGTTATGATAGCTCCAATTGGAAGTGATATTCCTGCTACTATCTGAAATACGGTTTGAATTGGTAGCATTATCCCAATAATACTGCATACTGTCAATAGCAACTCTAATAAAACATATCCCATTGCATTTCGCTTTTTCAATTGAAATAAGCAAATCACAGCAGTAGGAGCAATAAGCCCCATATCTAAAACATATGTGATTTGTGTTGTATAAACTTCAATTAATTCTAAAGAACGACCCAATACTAGTGAATTAATGATGTCTGGAAGCCAAGCTACAATAAGTGTAATTGCTACGAAAGTTAAGAATATATATATTCCTTTAAGTGGCAATTCCTCCCCCATATTCTCTACTATCTGCTTTTTATCCATACTTGAAATTGCAATAATTAATCCAAAAACACTGGCTGAAAAAAGTGCAATATATACTAGGTGTAATATATTATAAGTTACTCCAAATGCTATACTTGCAGAATAGTAAGTAAATAAAGAAATTACTGACATTAAGAACAATCGATTTTTCAATTTTCTCTTCTTGATATCTAGTATCAATGCTAGTATTAAGATTGGAATGGCAACACATATGATTGCAAAATCTGTTCCCCGAAATATAGGTGCCATAAAATACGAATCACGTGCATACAATCCACTTCCATATATTTTCACTGTATCACCATATTGATTCACAAAATTGAATGCTTTTCCTCCCGTTTCATACAAAAGACCTATTGATGATGTTAAAATACTCAATACAATTATAATAATAGTAATTATATGCAAACTTTTATCATTATCCTCTCCCACAATAACCCTCCCATTATTTTTATTATTTCTCATTTAAACCATCTTTTAATACTAAATATAAATTCACTCTATTCTTTATTTATTGATTGAGCAAATTCATTAATATTTTCTTCTGAAAGTGTTGATGTATCCTCATTTGTCTTAGAAACTATCTTCATGATTAACTTCTCAAAGAAATTCATTTTCTTTAAGATTAACTCTCCCCCAAAATGTTTTACTGTAGCAGCTTTACTTAATAACTCATTAGGATAATAATTCTTTACCAAAGTCTCAAAATCCTTATCACTCATACCGCATATAAAGAAGCCAAGCTTTTTGTTTTTTAATACACTAAGATTTTCTAGGCAGAATTGTTTTATTTCTTTCTGAATCTGTCCTGCATATATTGAACCTCCAATTATAACCTTATCAAATGAAGCTACATCAGGTATAGTTTGCTTTTTTATATTAACTAACACCACTTCCCCCTGTAACTTATTCTTTAAAATTTCACTACATTTTTCTGCTGTACCATGTTTGGTTCCATAAACAATTAATGTTCTCATTTTGAATCCTCCCTTTATTTCATAATTCCGTTAATAAGCATCTTAAAATGATGATCTATAAGTCTTTCCTTTTGCTGCTCTGATATATTTTTTTCCATTACCAACCTAGACACAAGCCCATGGGTTGATGTCCAAAAAATTTGTGCAGTAAGCTCAGCATCTATATCCCTAAATCTACCTCTTTCTATTCCTAACTCAATAACTTTACACAACCCTTGTATACTACTTCTTTCCTTTGAAACTCCTTTGTGCAGTATATTTACTTTTTGCTGAACTGATTCTATATCACTCATCAAAATAGCTTTAAACCGCTGTGGAGTTTTTAACATAAGTTCAATATAACTCCTTAAATTATTTTCTATAGTTTTTTCTGGTTCTTCTATATCTATAGGCTCCTTACCTACACATTTCAATATATTTTTATACCCCTCATCAACAATGCATGTTACTATTTCAGCTTTATCTTTAAAGTAGTGATAAATAATACCTGGAGAATACTCTATTTTGTTTGCTATCTTTCTAATTGATAACTTTTCGTACCCTTCCTCAATCAATATTTCATTAGCTGCATCTATTATCTTCTTCATTATGATTTCTTTTTCCATTTGTCTTCTTTCTGTTATTCCCATAGTCTACTCTGCTCCAATCTTCTTTCCTATCTCATAAGCTTTACTTTCATCCTTTTCCCCATTTTTAAATCCTACTTTTTCAGTAGCTTTTCTGCTGCCAAGTTGTGTCTCAACTTTGTCTAATTCACCATTACTTAATTCACCGCCGGTTACAAATACAAGTACTTTTTGGGTATCAGAAATTTTTATAGACTTCATATAATCAGATAAAGTAGTTGAAGTTTGTCCGATATACACAGGAGAACCAAAAACAACAATTGAATACTGAGAAATATCCTTAGACATATGCTTTCCTGGATAGTTAATTGTAACTTCATAACCTGACTGATTAATTCCTTTTGCTAAGCTCTCAGCAATCTTATTTGTAGTCTTGCCCCTTGATGGTTGATATACTACTAAGGCTTTTTTTGCATTTTGTCTTTCTGACTTTAATATTTGATTATGATCACCATAATCCTTATTATTTGCTTTTACAAACCAAGAAAAACCTAAAACTACTGCGATTATTAGTACTATAAAACCTATAAATACTTTTCCTAAAACTTTTAACCCTCTTTTCATCTCACACCTCATACATACAATTTTTACAGTTTGAAATATAATCCGCATTTTAACTAAGTTTATGAACAATTATAGCATTTATTAAACAGCGTACTTTTATTAAACACTGTTTAATATATGGTAACATATATGTTTTTTTATGTAAATATATAACTACAAAAATATAATTTGTGATATATTGCAGTGAATTAATCGTTATAAACTTAATGATTTAAAAATTTATTTTTATGATAGCTATTCAAGAACAATTGTATGATAATAATATTAATAAAAGCTGCCTTGGTAATGAGCATAAATATAATTATTAGGTTGTATATGGAACTGTTCCATCAGAATGTTGGTGTCCAAGCTGCAAAAATTCGACATTTTCCCGACAAAATATAGCACTTTTCTACCAACATTTAAGTGGAATAGTTCTATACGCATTTATACTATATAAATATATGGTACTTTAGCTAGCAAAACAAAACATTCTTAAACATAATAAAATAACTTTAAAGTGGAATTTAAAATTAGAAATAATATACTGATTGGAGATTAGATATGATTAATTTGAGACCTCACCATGGACTTTGCATTCAACATTTTATAGGAAAAGGTTATAGCAAAGACTTTGTGGAAAATATGAGAAAAACTATTAACCTATTAGAGAGTAATGAAAACTCTAAAATTACACTAACTGTAGGAGTAGATAAAATTTGTAGTTTTTGCCCCAACAATCAAGAAAATACTTGTTTGTCTGGACAAAAGCCAGAATCTTATGATAATCAATGTTTAAAATTATGTAATCTTAAAACTGGTGATATACTGTATTGGAAAGATTTTAAAAAGAAGGTTCAAGATAATATTTTAAAAGTGAATAAACTTAATGAAGTTTGTGTAGATTGTGAATGGCTATCTATATGTGAAGCCATTTATAAATAAAATTTTTTACCTATCTGACTTTATTATAATTTCCTAAAGAATAAAAAGCTGCTGCACAATTTATTATATAAAACTATGCAACAGTTTTTTGTTTAAATTTCTATTAAGCCGCTTTTATACTGCTAAAAATATTGTCACCGAGCATCGAAATAAATTTTGATATTCCCTGATTTACAGGTCCACCCTTAGTAATAGTTCCTGATGCTCCATTAGAACCTGGAACAAAAGTGTAAGTTCCAGCTTGGAAAGTATAATTCTTACCTTGATTATTATCCCACTTTCCATTCCCATCATTGAAGCAAGCTTGTAACTTTGCAGCCATTCCAAGATCTATTGTTATTTTATTATATCCAGCTATATCAGATGTAGGTATTTTTACTCCAGGAACTGAAGTCCAAGAACCCCCATCAACACAATAATGAATATATGGTGTTGAATACCCTTGTTTATAATAAATTGTAACAACATTTCCTACTTCTCCACCAACAGTAATAGTATTACTCTTGTCTGAAATAGGATTATTCATCGAATCAAGTGCTCTTACATAATAGTTATACTTTGTATTCTTTGGTGAGATATTAGTGTCTGTATAGCTTGTTGCACCGATAGACAATCCAATTAACTTATCATCTCTGTAGATGCCATAACCTGCTACATACTTACTTCCTATCACTTTAGATTCATTCCATGTAAGTGTAACTGATGAATCAGTGGTATTTGTAGCTGTAAGATTACTTGGTGCTGTGATACTATCTTTAATTTGTGGAACGTCTTGTGTCATTGTGTGAGTATCTCCATCAATTGTCCAATTACCTTCTCCCACAGTGTAATTGTTAGAATTGTTATTATCCCAATTACCTCCATTTAAATTAAAGCATACCTTTGCACTATTATCAGAGCCAAGATCTATTGTATATTCTTTATATCCAGAATACGTTGAATCACTCATAAGCTTACCTGGAACTGCTGTCCATGTTCCATCAATACAATAATGTATATTATTTCTTCCAGCAGCGCTCTTGTAGTAGATAGTTGATTTACTTGCGTCTGTAGTTACGTTTAAATTATTGCTACTTTGTGAACAATTATATCCGTCATAAGCTTCCACATAATAGGTATACTCAGAATTAGAATTGACTGATTCATCAGTAGTCTTGGTATCAGTTGTATCTGCAACTAGAGCAGGAATTGTATATAGATGAGTTTTTCCTAAACGGTAAACATGATAACGAACTTTATAGTTATCAGTAGATGGACTCCAACTTAAACTTACTGACTTACTTGATTTGCTTGTACAAATTAAATTTGTTGGCGTGGTTGGAGGTATATTATCCTGTAAGGTTGATACTTCTATAGAATTTGATAGTATTGAATAATTCCCATCAGCATCATATGCTAAAACTGAAAAATCATGAGATTCACCTGGTGTCAGATTATCTACAGTAAATTCTGGTTTTGTACTTGTCCACATTTTTTGGCCTGATTCATATATATCATATCCTACAACTGAACTTGTAGAAGATGGAGTCCAAGATAAATGTATCGAAGTTAAAGTTTGAGAATCAGAATGTAAATTAGTAGGAGCTGCAATATTCACCGAATTTACACAGAACTTTGTCATATTTCCATCAAGTATTGTAGGCATAGAAATAGGTGCTGTATACTCATTCGAAGTTGAATTATCAATAATTTTAAAATCCTTTATTGTCAGCGGTGAACCATCTTTTGATGTATCAGAAATTTCTACTCCCCACTTATGGGATAAAAAGTCTTTTTTATCTGCTTTGTCTAAAAGGCTAGTTAAATCAATAACAAAGCTAGAATCACAGGCATTAGCTGTTCCATCAAAGGAAAAATCTCCACCATTGATAAGTAAAATTCCAGGTCTAAAATTTATATCTGTATCTTTATTTCCATCTAAATTAAATTTAGTGATAATTTGATCTCTCTTTGAAGTATTTAAAGTAAATTGTGCCATAACCTTTGGTGTATAAGTGCTTGGTTTTACTGAAATCCAGTATAGTGTATTACTATCAAAAACAGGCATTCTGCTTGTCCCTGAAGGATTATTGTTAACACTAGATACCTCATTCAACGCATCGTATGAAATCCACATAAATCCTTTGTTTCCCCAATCAGTTCCCCATGAATTTGCAATCTTAAAAGCACCTTTTTCACCTGGTTCTACTTTTCCATCCTTATTTAAATCCACCCAGATATTATCATTATATCCCACAACAGTCATGGCATGTCCACCATCCTGTGTTCTGTTTTCCCAGGCACATATAGATTGTCCTACATAATCATCATCTAATGTTGTGGATGGATCATCTTTTACTACGTAATCCGAAGTGTTCCATGAAAAAATATAAGTAGTAAAGGTTAGAACTTTACCATTTGCTAGTAATGATTTTACTTCATTTAAATGTGAATCACTTGGTGAAGTAATTGGTGTTTTAGTTGAATTATCTCCTATAGTCACATATCCAGATTCATCAATTCTATTTTTCATAGCAGTTTTATATATAGAGGCATTGGTTGGCCATGCTCTATAGTTTGTTTCAGGAACTGTATCAGGTGAATATGGATAATCTGCTAAGGAAGGAACACCATTCTCTTGCATTATTCGATAATTTCCACTTATACTGCTACCATTATTATTTATACCATTAACAAAATTATAAGTCCATTTAGGTGAATACTTATTTAAATTATTTGGATCATTTTTAGCATCTTTATTACGATCAAAATTCAATGTATATGACATTTGATAATATGTGGTAGCAAAACTAGCACAGGTTCCCAAACTTCCCTGATTTCCGATTGTAGGAAAGTACTTCAATGTACTATTATCAGCTGAACTTGGTAATTCTGAAGTAGCGTTCTCATTAGCAGCACTTTTACTTAATGAATTAATTCTATCTGTTCTTAATTCACTAGCCTTATTTTTCTCATTGCTTTTTCTCTGGTGCGCTAAGGAGTTCAAGTCTACCTTAGTCGTTTTTATCATATTTTTATCCATCCATGCCTTTTCTTCTTTTGTAGGTGCTTTAACTCCATAATTACTTTTTTTAGATGGTACATCATTATTGTTTTTGCTTGAAACCATATTTACGCTACTTCTATTTTTCTCAGCTGCATAAACTGCTTTGCCTTGAAATGGACTTGCTAAAGCTATAAATGATAATACTGTTAATATTGAAGTTATTCGTTTAAATTTTTGCATATACTTTCCCCCTTGTTTGGTTTAATTATAAATAGATTACTAGAATTGTACATTTGTTTCTAATTATAGATTCTCTACGTAGTGAATCGTTTAAAAAAGCTTATGTAATTAATTACATTCCTATTATACGACTCTATAATCTATATGCAAGGGTTGGAAATACTGTATTTTTGTTGAATAAGGTGGAATTTTGTATAATACCGTTTACAAGTTGTGTACAATCTATTAACTTTTGCTATCTATCATCGTTAAATTAGATATTTAAACTTCTTGAATATGTCTAATAAAAAGATCACAGGCGACTGTTTATAATATCCCTAAGAATAAAAAAAGTTACATAACTAAACATCCTAGTCATGTAACCTTCTTTTAGCAGTCTATTCCATTACATCTCAGCATTTTCTTAGCTTTTGGGACAGCTTTTTCAAATTTATATTCTGGTATATTTTCTTCAATAAATCCTACCATTGCTAACAACCCTGAAGTAAAGTTTCCAAAAGCAATCTTAGAATGAGGCCCTCTAAAAATCAAAGCACTCCTATTAGAAAAAGTAATTGTTTCTATCTCCACTAACATCAAAGTTTGAGTTGAAAAAATTTTTTTGCATGTTATTTCTTCCTTGGAAACTATTATTTTAAATTTGAAGAATATAGTAATTTCCCAAACTCCAATTAATATAAATAATCCTGTTATTGAATATCCACAGATATAAAATAGATCTGTCATGCTACTATCAATGCTACCTTCACTCATAATTTCAGGAACATAGTATCCCATCAAAGCAGCCACAGAAGAAAATAGTATAACTAAAATTAAGCCAGTAAATAAAAATACACCACTTTTTTTAAAAATAAGCCTGCCTTCATTGTCTTTTTTAGGTTTCTTTTTATACAAATTAACTATGATCCCATGCGATATGGCTTGTTCTACCATTTTATTCACTCCCTTCCATAGTATTAATTATCGTGCCATACTCATACACATTTATATCTATTCTTCTATTTAATTATTCCTATCATATTCTAATAATAATAAATTCTATATTCAATAACTTACTACATTCATAAAACAATAATTTTATATTTGTATATTTTATTTTTCTGCTACAATAGTAAAAGTTTTTGGAATCCCTTTATCAAAAACCTCAGAGGATAAGTTTGGTTCTTCTTTTAAACTTCTTATTCTCAATCCTCCACTTGCTACGCTAGTAACTATTTCACCTAAATTCCATCTTCGTAATAACACCTTTTGTACATTTTCATGGTCAGTTGAATACTTTGAAAATGACACTTCCTTCTCTATTAAAGATATATCAAAATAATCACCAGTTACCTTATGCTTACGTACTTTTGCTGTTGAACCTCTCGAAGTTATTAGCTTAGTTGAAACAGGATGAAAATCTCTAATAACGAATCTGCCCCCATCCTTTAATAGCTTGCGAACAACCTCTACAAATGGCTTTAGATCTAAGAAATAATGCAATATTCCCATTTCAGCAAATACAATATCATAGTCACCTGACAGCTGCTCTTCTGTCAGCTTAAGTACATCCGATAAAATGTATTCTATCTTTACTCCACCTTCTTCTGCTAACTTTAATGCATATCGCTTATTAGCTTCTGAAAAATCTACTACAGTTACTTCTGCCCCTAGCAAAGCTAAAGATACAGCCTTAGTACCATTGGACCCCATCAAATTCATTATTTTTTTTCCTTTGACATCACCAAATTCAGCATAAAGATTTGAAATCATCTTTGTTGGATCCTTGATAATTTTCTTAATTGCTTCTTGTGGGTCACCAAATCTATTTATCCATGCATCATAAGTCTCGCTGCTCCATGATTCATGATTTTT
Organism: Clostridium sp. TW13; assembly: GCF_024345225.1. Classification (NCBI taxonomy): domain Bacteria; kingdom Bacillati; phylum Bacillota; class Clostridia; order Eubacteriales; family Clostridiaceae; genus Inconstantimicrobium; species Inconstantimicrobium mannanitabidum. The sequence goes on along the minus strand of NZ_BROD01000001.1, from coordinate 273,637 downwards.
ATCAATGCACACTCTGTCTTCACCATTAAAATCAGCTTCTTGCTTTGAACTATCCATTTTGCGTATTATCTCCTGCTTAAATATAATTTTTCTTATCTCATCTATTTTATATTAACATTATTACCACTTCAATACTAACTAATGTAAATATTTTATACTAGCTGTCAATAATGCATCTGAATTTACCTAGATTTATATGTTATGGATATAACTCTATTTATCTTCAGATGCTTAAACTTATGAAATATACTTCAACTTTTCTCTAAGCACATTAATAAGTGTCTTTTTTTCTTCATCACATATTGCGTCTGCATGAAGTTTAGCTGCAATCATAGGCAACATCCATTGCTGGATTTCTTCATATTTCATACCTGATATTTTCATGTATTCATCAAGAAACATATCGATCACAAATTCTCTTATTAAGTGAAGATAATTAACAAAATTCTGTGGAGTTTCTGGCGGCAAAACAGCATATCTCATCATAATAACATATTGAGCAATGTCAGCAGCAGGATTTCCTGTGGCAGCATCCATCCAATCAATAATAACTGGTTTATCATCTCTCATGATGAAGTTTCCTGGATTAGGATCACCATGACAAAGACAGTTCTTAATTGGTAGTGTATCTATATAATTATAAATCTTACACTTTTCTTCTTCTGATAAGTAAGCTGGTCGTGAAATATTTCCTTTTATATCTTCAATTTGATTTGGCATCCCATCAATACTTTTTTGGTGAATTTCATATAAAATTCTTGCAGTAGTACGAATATCGTTATCTTTACAATCAAGTAACTTTTTATCCTCCTCTGTAAGATTACTTTTCATATCATTAAAAATAATATCCTCTTGTATAAATCTCTCCATAAATGATTGTCCAATAATTCTTTCATAAATTATACCCAGTCTTCCATCTAAATCTATTCTTTCATATGGTCTATATGTTGGAAGTCCACTTTTCCAGGCTACAACCATATTATTATATTCCTTATTTACTGCATATTCATCAATATTAGAACGGAATAATTTTATCGCTCTATCCTCCCCCCATTCAAAAACTTCTGCACACCCACCTTGCCCAATACACTTTCCTAATAAAGAATTCATAATATTCTCCACTCCTTTTATTCTTTGCTCTTTTTAATTCAAACAAAGTACCATAATTGTTTTTCTAATCATTCCTTGTTATATTCTCACTGGCAAGAAGAATCTCGTACATATCTGTAACCATATTACTTGCTTCATCAATGCTTATCTTTATTGTATCTGTATTTATCATTGTGGCTATTCCGATTATATATATTGATAACTTCAAATAAATCTTTCTGAGGATTTTCTCATCAATTTTATTTAATCTTTTACTGTGCCGCATAGAAGCAGTAAACATTTCTTCTCCAATAAACTTATCTTGATTCAAATCAAAACTTTTATATCCTGATAAATATACAGTTTTATAGAGTTGCTTTTCATTTCGTGCAAATTGCAAATAACCTAATCCTAGATTTAAAGCCGGACTATTGTGTTCATTCTCGTAACTTCTCATGTTGCTAAGTGCAAAATCAATTGCTTGATTATATACATCTTCTTTTAGTTGATCCATATTACCACATACACTATAAATAGGTTGTGTAGAACACTTAATTCTTTGAGCCAAATTCCTAGCAGTCAGTGCATCCATTCCTTGCTCTCGTACAATATCAAATGCTTCATTAAGAACTTTTTCTCTTGTTATCTCTGCCTTTGGTGGCATATCCTCATCTCCAATCATAAAATAACATATGTTATCACTCTCACTTTCTAAATTCAAGCCTATTTTGTAAATAATGTATAACAATTAATATACACAAAGTCCAAGTTGATGTTATAATACTATAAATTACATATTAGGAGTGATTTTTTTGAAAAGAGCAGCAATTTTATTTCCGAAGTTTGATAACATTAATTTAATAGATAATATAAGAGAAAAATACGATCCACTTGCAAATTACATTGCACCTCATATTTCTATAGTCTTTCCATTTGAAAGTGATCTTTCTACTGATGAACTAAAAGAACATTTCAATAAGTCATTAAAAGGCATGAAAAAATTTAACATTCAATTAAGAGGTATTACAGGTGATTATAAGGATGGTTATTTATTCCTTAATGTAAAAAAAGGAAATGATACTATAATAGAACTACATGACAAACTATATAGTGGAATTTTAGGAACTTTCTTATGGAGAAAGGTAACATACTGTCCTCATTTAACTGTAGGGATGCTACCTGATCAAAAAGATTTCAATAAAGCACTTGATGAATTAAATTATTATGACGAAATTTTTGAAACAGTAATTGATAGAATATATGTAGAAAATATTGATTCAAATGAGAATTCAATAATAGAATTTTCATTTACTCTTGAATAAACTTTCTAAACGCAAAAAACTATAATGTGATAATTACTACCTTAAAATCAACTATCCCATTATAGTTTTTTTATTTAGTCAAATTAAACACTTTTATTAACATTAGATATTTTATTTTTCAACCTTTTGCCAGCTAAATTAATAAATCCTTTAAATATAGCTCCAAAAACTTTTTTGGCAATATTTAATTTTGTTTCATAAAAATAATTAGAATCTAGCCATCCTTTTTCCTTCCAAAAATCATAATCTGCTTGAGAGGTAAAAGTTTTGCTTCTCAAACAATTGAACATAAAGATATCATAAAATGAAGGCACTTTGCGAACATCACTATGAAGTATTTTCTTGAATTCATCCGTACTTTTATTTATCATAGAAAGCATCTTAGTATGGTAATATTCATCATATCCCCAAGCAGAAACATTGTTCTTATCATCAAAATACATTGGAGAAATAATATTTATGCTCCCAATTAAATTACATCCCCATCCACTTACAGTCATTTTCATATACTTACTTACTTGCTTATGTCCACCTCCATCACTTGTAACTACTATCAAAGTTGGTTTGCCAACTAATTCTTGGCGATGAAATAAAAATGCCATTCTATCTATAATTCTTTTTAAAGGAGCTGGCACTTGGTAGGCATACACTGGTGTTGCAAAGATAATCCCATCAGCTTCTATTAACCTTTTTCGTATTTTATATATATCATCTTTGCATGGACAAAGTAATTCACTCTTTTTAAAACATATTCCACAGCCTTTACAATCTTGAATATCATAATCTTTTAGAAAAATATAGTCATAAGTAATATCATCACTTCCTAACCTTTTTTCTATTTCCTTGCATACATTTAAACTATCTTTCTTTCTTGGACTTCCCATTAATATAACTATTTTCATTTTTATCCCTCCCACTATCCAACGTTGGATAGCACTATTATTTTTTTATCCTATTCCTAAATAGAATAGGATAAATTACTATTTACTAAGTTTTCTGATTAACTCATCAAGTTTTTCTGATGCCTGTTCAGGATTATTTAGAATTTCTTGTTTCAATTTTTCAATAGAATCACTAGTTGAACTTTCTATGGCTTCAGCATTTGAAAAATCAAATTTAGAAATAAGATTTGATATATCCTTACTTACATTGATACATTGATCTATTTGTTCAATAAGTGCTTCATGCCATTTTATTTGATACTCAAGATTTGAAATCATCATTTCAAAAGAAATTCTCTCAACACCAAGACTTTTATTATTAATTTTTATTTTCTCCCAATCCTTTAAATAAGAAATCTTTTCTTCTAATTTATTGATATGATTATTAATATGCAAAATCATACTTTGCTTATCAAGAGTGTTTAATAATGGATAAATTATGAATTTATCTGAACCACTTGGGAAAATTTCATTATCTAATTCCTTTTCAACAAAGTTCTTTAATTCTTCTCTACCCTTATCAGTTATTTCATAAATTCTTCTAGCCTTCGAACTAAAACCATATTCCTCTTTCAAAATAATTAATTTCTCTTTTTGAAGCTTATTTATAGCATAATATATTGATCCAGATTGTATTTTCGTCCATTTGTCCATATGATTTATCTGTATGAATCTTTGAATTTCATACCCATGAGTTGGTTTAAGACTTAAATAATATAAAATTAGTACTTTTATCACTTTTTTCGCTCCTATCCAATATTGACTACAATTCTATATTGCACCCAATATTGGATATAGTCAATATTTTTATGTACTTTCTAAAGTTTATATTTTTCTAAGTCTCATATCCAACAAATAATTTTGGCTGTAAAACTAAAAAGTTGATGTTTTTATATTTACAAACATCAACTTTCTTCATTCATTTAAGTTGTTTAAAACTATAATATAAGCATATTTGTTAACTCTATATATAAATTTTATCAAATGACTTATGTAACACTTTTTCAATAAATATTCTAGTAAGCTTTGGATCAAATTTCTTACCTGAGTTTAACTTTAGTTCATTAATAGCAACTTCCTCCGGTAATGCATCACGATAACTTCTTTTGCTAATCATAGCATCATAAGAATCTGCTATTGCAATAATTCTTGATTGAAGCGGAATTCTATCACCTTTTAATCCTTTCGGGTATCCTGTTCCATCCCACCTTTCATGATGAGCCAGCACATATTCAGCTAATTCTGAAAGTTCATTTACTGTACTAAGTATTCTATATCCTATCTCTGGATGTTTCATTATTTGCTGCATTTCTTCTTCAGTTAATCTAGCTTCCTTATTGAGTATATTTTCTTCTATAGCTATTTTCCCTATATCATGCAATAATCCTGCTGTTTTAAGTTCTTCAATTTCATCCTCAGGCAATCCGAGTACTTGACCCATAGATTCACATAACTCTGAAGTCCTATGAGAATGCTGTTCTTCTCTCTTGTTTTTTTCATGAAGTGCGGTAATTATAGCATTTACAGTTTTTCCTCTCATGGTTGGACTTTCTAATAACTTTTTTCTATACATATGATCTTCTGCTTTTTTTAATACTTCTTCAATCTTTTGTCCTATATTATTTTTGGTTTCGTATCCTAAAGATACAGAAATATCTACAGATCGTACTTTCTCTTTTAATGCTAAAGCTTTAATGTCTTTAACTATCTGCTCAGCTTCAAAAGCTTCTGTTTTAGGCGATAGAATTACGAATTCATCCCCTGCTAGTCTTGCTAGAATATCTCCCTCACGACATCCATTTTTCATAACTTCCACTACTTTTCTAAGAAGTTCATCCCCAGTGCCATGACCAAAAGAATCATTCACTAGTTTTAGACCATTAACATCAGCCATAATAATTGATAAAGGTAAATAACATTCAGCGTCTAATCGTCTCAACTCACTTTCAAAAAATCTCCTATTATATAGCCCTGTTAATTGATCATGATAACTCAAATATTCTAAAGTATACTCCATTTCTTTTCGCTTACTTATATCCCTTATTATAGCTAATATCTGCTCTTCATTGTTCTTTACCATTCTCATCTCAAACCACTTTGCTTCTCCTGATATTTCAAGAATATATTCAAAGTTCTGCATTTCTCCAGATTTAAGTACTGATTGTATCATCTTATATGCAGCTTCAGATATCTCCTTAGGAATTATATCTAAAATGTTCTTATCAATTAAGTCCTTCCTAGGTAAAAATAAAAGACTCTCATCATTAGTTATACAATCTATATAATTTCCTTCATTGTCGATAATAAACAATAAATCAGGTATTGCTTTAACAATAGCACTATTCTTTTCTTCACTGATACTTAACTTCTTTTCATTTTCTATTATTTGTTTATATTTTTCTCTTAATTCTTCTTCTGATGAAGTCAATTGATATACATAAGCCTCAAGTTCTCGATTGACTTCAGATATCTGCTTGTAACTTTCATTAAGCTTATTTTCTGCGGAGTTAATTTTTTTTAAAAGATTTTTCAATAATGAGTAAAGTATTACTGAAGTAATGATTATAAATAATACTCCTTTGTAAGTATGTATAAGTAGCAATAATTTTTTATTACTAACCAGAATATTCGCCAACTTATCAGAAAAATAAACCCAGCAAAATCCCATCAAAGCATATATTAAACAAATTTTAATGCATTCAATTTTAAGTCTATTTCTTTGATTTATTTTAGTAATTGTATTAATCTTTTTCTCTATAAATGAAAGCATAATGCACCTTCTAACTTATTTTCTTTTGTATTTTATTTATTGAAGATAGTATTTGAAAATCTCAACTATAATTTTTCTTATATCCTATATTAAATATTATTACATTATTACATATACATTATTTATCTTATTATAATTAAACCTTGCACTAAAAATGGCCATAAGCATAATTATATATTGTTTTTTTGTATTTTCCAATCACAAACATAAAAATTTCAGTTAAATCCTCATGGTATAAAATGATTAATAAATAAAATATCACCAATACCTCTTCTATAAACTGTTAAAAAGTAGCATAATATTTAATATTGTAACTATAATTCCAATTATCCAAAGAAGAATACTATCAATTAACGAATTCTTATATTCTCCCATAACCTTCTTAGATGAAGTTAAATATATTTGAGCAAAAATTGTTATTGGTAATTGTACACTCAATAACATTTGTGAGTATACAAGTCCATTAAATGGATTTTGTATGAAAAATATTATTATTAGAGCACAAATTATAGTTATAGCAACACCTATTTTAGTTTGCTTTCTATTTATATCATATTCCTCTCCAAACAATCCTGCAAAGATGGATCCACCTGCCATTCCTGCTGTAATTGAAGAAGCTATTCCTGCAAACAATAAAGCTGTAGCAAAAATTATTGATGCCGCATTTCCTAACAAAGGTTTTAACATTATCTGAGCCTGTTCAAGTTCTGTTACTTTAATTCCTTTTTGAAAGAAAGTTATGGCTACCAAAATCATTGCACTATTTATTACAAAACCTATCACCATTGATATTATAGTATCAAGAAATTCATATTTAAGTTGTTTTTCCATTATGAATTTATCTTTTAAATTCCACTTGCGGCTTTGAATTACTTCTGAATGTAGAAATAAGTTATGTGGCATTACTACTGCTCCTAAAATACTCATTACTATTGGTAATGCTCCTTTGGGAATTGATGGAATTATTGAATTTGTAAATACTTCTTTCCAATTAACATCTACTAACATAGTCTCAAATATAAATGCTATACCAATTACTGAAACAAATCCAATTATAACCTTCTCAATCTTTTTATATGAATTTGAAAACAACATAAACAATATAAGTGCAGCTGAAATTAAACCTCCTATCTTTGTTGGTATGTTAAATAACATTTTTAGTGCAATAGATGCTCCTAAAATCTCAGCCATAGATGTACCTACAGCTGCAAGCATAGCTGTCACTGTTATCCCCCTAGCTATAGTTGGTTTTATATATTTGTTAACTGCCTCAGAAATGCACAATCCTGTAACTATTCCTAAATGTGCTGCATTATGCTGTAATACTATTAACATTATAGTAGCTAAAGTTACAATCCAAAGTAATCTATATCCAAAACCTGATCCAGCTGCAATATTAGATGCCCAATTTCCTGGATCAATAAATCCTACAGTAACTAAAATTCCTGGTCCAACATACTTTAAGAATTCTTTTTTATTAAATTTACTCTTCCCTTCATTTAATTCAAAATTTGTTTTCACACCCTTCACTTCCTTTTTCTAAATACTATACCCTTTATATTAACAGTAACATAATTGATAATGATTTTCAATTAAAGTTAGTATAAATTAAATTTATTTTTTACGCATCTGTCTTTTCGAACGAATGTGAGAAAAACTTAGCAGGCGAATATAATTTATTTTTTATTCTTTCTTGATACAAATCCTAATCAAATAGCTTTTTTTATAAGTTATCCACAAATTTGATTTTATTATAGTATCCTAAAGAACAAAAAAATTGAGTTACTGGCAATATGCGTTGTAACTCAACTTCTTTCTTACGTCTGTATATATATTAAATGAGTAATATTATTTTATCTTTAAATTTCTTAAGAACTCCTCGCATTCCCTAATACTCATAATTTTAGGTACTGGATATCCTGGATTTCCTTCCTTCATAGCTCTTTTTGCGATTAGAGGTATGTCCTCTTCTTTTATTTCTTTTATTCCTTGAGGTATATTCATATTTTTGTTCATAAGCTTAATCTTTTCAATTAACTTAATAGCTAAATCTTTTTTATCCTGGTCCTTAGTCCCCAAGTTTGCATATATAGCAAGCTCAGATAACTTATCATAAGCTGACTCTCCATAAAATTCTAATACTTTAGGAAGAATTATAGCATTTGCAAGACCATGAGCTACTCCATACAATCCACCTATACTATGAGCAATGGCATGAACATAACCAACATATGCTCTTGTAAATGCAGCTCCAGCATAATTCGAAGCCAATAGCATAGCATTACGCTTTTCCACATCCTTTCCATCCTTATAAACATTCTCTAAGTTATCAATTATCATTTTAGTTGCATTTCTAGCTTTATCATCAGTAAACGCTGTTCCATTTTTACCTATATAAGCTTCAATAGCATGAGTTAGTGCATCCATACCTGTTGAAGCTGTGAGACTTGGTGGAACCCCTACTGTTAATTCAGGATCTAATACAACATAATCTGGGATGAATTTTAAATCTGAAATAGCATATTTCTCATGAGTTTCTGAATCAGTAACAACAGCAGCTACAGTAACTTCAGAACCACTTCCTGCTGTTGTTGGTACAGCAAAAATTGGAGGTATAGGATTCTTAACTTTTTGGAAACCTCTTAAATCCTGTATTTTTAAATTGTTATTTGCTGCTCTTGCAGCAACAACCTTAGCACAATCAATTGGAGATCCGCCGCCAATTGTTACAATTGCAACACAATTTTTTTGTTTATAAACATTTAAACATTCCTCTATATTATCTATAGTAGGATTAGGTTTAACACTATCATAGACTTCATATTGAATATTATTCTCTGATAATTTTGTGTAAAATTCATCTAACAACCCAGATTTATTTATTGTTTTACTTACAATAATCATTACCTTACTAATTTGCTTATCCTTTATTACATCAGGTAGTTTATTTATGGTTCCTGCTCCTAAAATTAATTGTGGTTCTTTAAATTTAACAAATTTTATTCCTGTCCTAAGTATAGCTTGAGCTGATCTGTAATAGGCTTTTTTTATTGTCCAAATCATATACTTTTTCTCCTTATTTTAAAACTAACTTATTACTGTTACTAAAATTATCTTCCCAAAACTTTAGATAATCTTGTAAATCATATGAATCATACTTTATACATGTACCAATTCGTATGTACAACACTACAATAAGGTATGCATTTATAACATCCTTTGAATAACCCAAATCTGATAAAGCTAAATATATGTTATTCACTCCAACTGATGATAAGAATCTAATATTTGAACACAAAGCGTAGATCACATCATATATAGGTTCTCCAACAATCGAGGCTGAATTTACAACGCCAACTAACTTTTTGTTTCTAAACACACAATTATTTATTCCAAAATCACCATGCAATAAATATTTATCTACATGTCTTTCTTCTGATGTGATTAACTCTATTTTATGCTTTACCATCATATAATCTTGATAATCAATTAACGTCTTTATTCTTTTACTTGATTGAAAAATTGAATTCATAAAAAATTGCCTGTAATCCTCCAACTTTTTCAAATATCCATAACCATCCGAATCACATATTTTATATGCTTTTGCTATAAGAATTATGTCTCTAAGCAATTCCATACTATCTATATTTAATTTTATATCTCCTTGTATATATTCATAACATAGAAGGCGTTTCTTAGAATTATGATATATAACATTAGGAAATACATCTATTTCTCTATAAAAATCTAAAAATTTCACTTCATTATCAATGCTAACCTCATCACTTATTTTAACTATTATTTTCTTATTATCTTCCTTTTCAATTAGCCATATTTTGTTTTTGTGTTCCCCTGCAAGCTGATCATAGTTACAAATATGTTTAACTATATCGTTTGAAATCAAAACCCTAATAACCCCTTTTATATCCATAAAAACCATTCTCCTCCCACATTTGAATTCACTAATAAAATAAATAACTCTCTTTCACTCGTTATTTATTTCCAAATACTAAATAGAAATCCTCAAAAAGACATGAGGATTTCTATTTAGCATTTAACAATTTAGTTATCTTATGTCAACTCCACCAAATATACATGTAGCATTAATATAAATAACTGGACTATTTTCAGATTTGCTTTGTCTTGTGTGATTTGATACGCCACCAAATATTGGAGTACTAGACACAACTACTGTCACATCTGGTGGAACAATAACTTCAACTCCTCCAAAAATTGTGGTAATATCAATTACAACATCTTTTTCAACATATGCTCCAGATAGATTAACACTAAATCCACCAAATATAGATGTTAAATTAGCTCCTGGAAATACTTCTTGTGAAAAATTAACTTCTTGTTTACTAAAAATAGTTGTATATTCTGGCTTTCCTTTAGCATTGTCATGATTAATTGTAGCTGAAATCTTATGTTTTCTTCCACTACCTCCAAGGATTATAGAAAGACCAATTAATATTAGTACTACAGGCCAAAGTAGCTTGCCAACTATATGATTGTCAATAACATGTTGTTCAGATAACAACAAAATAACTCCAACTAATAATCCAATACTATTTGCTGTACGAAATCCGTTTTCTAAAATACTTATTGCGCAAGGTATTATAATAAATAAAGTCCACCATCCTGCAAAAAATAAATGAAAATCCCACCAATTTAATGAATTTCCAGCAAAGCCCACACCTGCTATGATAAATGCTAGTCCCCATAAAACGCTTGATAATTTATGCCTCACTTTTATTTTCCCCCTTTTATTAACATTTAAGTCACTAATAAATTATATAACCTTATAATAACATATATGTTAATACTTACTAAAGTTTTTATTTTAAATTTAAACCAAATTCTACATTATACTATATACCCCTATTCGGTTTATGTAAAGAAAAAATTAGAGCTTGTAACTATTTGTTTATTTAAATAACTACAAGCTCCCTTTGATTATAAATATCTCTGATTCCAAATTTTTATTTTGTAGTAATTGCTCCTACTGGACAATTATCAGTAGCCTCAATACAGGCGTGTTCATTTTTGTCTGAAACCTCATCAACAATTAAGGCTGCTTTTCCATCATCCTCAATTTCAAAAACTTCTGGACAAATGCTCGCACACATCCCACAAGCTATACAAGTACCTTTATCTACGAATGCTTTCAAACTAATCACTTCTTTCTATAATAATATTATCATTAATATTATTAGCTGTACTTTCTCTAGTTATGTATTCACCATAATGTTATATATTTCTTATACATTTTATTATTTCTATATTTTATTTTTCTTTTCAATATTTTTATATTATAAATCTTGTTTCAGAAAATGCCCTAGATTTATTCACATAAACTTATATATCTTTTAAATCTTCCTTTGCATGCAACACATTCATCTTTAATATTAAATCCAGCATCAATAATATACTCATTCATATTCTCAAATGTAACTATCACAAGCTTTTCACAAATTCTACGAGCTGTATTAATTATCTTTAACTGATCTGCTAAAGTAGTCGGTGTAAAAAGTCCATATGGAATGTCAATTATAGCAACATTATATTTATCATTTATCTTATGCATATCTTCATTAATAATAACATTCTTGTATCCAAAATATTTCAAATTCCTTTTAGCATCTTCTGATACATTTTTGTTTATCTCATAACCAACTGCTTTAATGTTCATTGACAATGCCTCTATTACTACAGTACCAACTCCACAACATGGATCTACTAGTTTATTGTTCAAATCATTGCCGACAGCAATATTAACTATAGACCTTGCCATTTTCACACTTAATGAATTGGAATAGGAATTAGGCTTCTCATCATGTTCATGCCACTTAAAATCATTTCTTGCATATATTCCAAATATCCACTTTCCATCTACCTTAGATATTCCAAGTTTAACTTCAGGATTATGAATATCTGGTGTTCCTGTTATAAGATATCCTACATCTCTTACTGCCCTTATTCTTTCTTCATAATCAATATCCTCTTTATCATGTTTTATATAGAATACTTTAAATTTCTCATAAGAAACTTTATCTTGTGCAATTCTATCCAATATATCACTAATATCATCAGCAATATAAAGTACTGATATCATATCCTTTATAAATGGACTCCTAGATAAATTTATATACTTATCAGAAAAAAAATATTTTCTAGTTAAATTTACTCCAAACAAAGTCCTCATTTCCATTCTACATAAGCTTTCCTCATATACAGGGTAATTAACGACATAAAAAAATTCTTTATTCATAAAACTATATCCTCTTCTTCTAATACTCAATACTAATAATAACATTTTTTATAAGTTATCCACAAATTCATTTTTATTATAATATCCTAAAGAATAAAAAATAATATTTTTCTACACTATCTACAACTAATATCAAATTATTCTTAATTTTAACGTAAATTGGAGAAATAATTAACTATTTTTTGTACTAGCTAGTACAAATAACATAAAGTCATTTTTCAAGTGTTTATAAGGTTTTACTGTTATTTACCATTTCTTCATGTAAATGTTATACTATACTCATCAGTACAAATTTTAATATTAAGGAGATATTTGCTATGAAAAAATCAATTAAAAGAACAATTTTATCCTGTTTTTTATGTTTGTCTTTGGTATTTTTACTTCCTTCTTATGCCTTCGCTAGTACTACTAGCAAACACTCAACTTCTCAACTTAATTCTTTAGAAAAATTAAATAATAAATACCCAATTGTTATGATGCACGGACTTTTTGGTTGGGGTAATGATGAACTTTTTGGCATCAATTATTGGGGTGGCAAATCAAGTTTAAAGGATCTATTGACTTCCAAAGGTTATACAGTTTTCACACCTACTTTAGGCTCAATATCTAGTAACTGGGACAGAGCCTGTGAATTATATGCCTACTTAAAAGGTGGTACTGTAGATTATGGTGAAGCACACTCAAAAAAATATGGACATGCACGTTATGGTAGAACTTTTCCAGGTGCTTATCCTGAATTTGGTACTTACTCAAACGATAATGAACTTAAAAAGATCCATCTAGTGGGACATAGTATGGGTGGAGAAACAATCAGAGTACTAGCACAATTATTAGAAAATGGAGACCCTGACGAAATGAAAATGTCTAGTGTAAATACAAGCCCTCTATTCACTGGCGGAAAGCATTGGATAGATAGTATAACTACTATAGCTACTCCTCATGATGGTAGTCAACAAGATGAAGAACAACTTAGTATCGAACCATACTTTCATCAAGTTTTCTGTGCTCTAGCTGCTAATACAGGTATATTAAATTCTAGTAACCCTTGCTTTGATTTTAAGATGGATCAATGGGGATTAAAGAAACAAACTGATGAATCTTTCTCATCCTATTGCCATAGAGTATTCTCAAGCAGTATTTGGGGAAAGACTACTGACTTAAGTGTTTGGGATTTATCTCAAAAAGGTGCTAAAGAATTGAATAGCTGGGTAAAAGCTCAAGATGATATATATTATTTTTCAATTGCTTGCGTTGATACTCACAGAGATTTAGTATCCGGTCACCAAGTTCCTAATTTAAATATGAATCCACTTATGTTAAAAAGTTCATTATATATGGGACGTTATACTAACTACACTCCAGGAGAAGTAGTTGTCAATAGTGATTGGTGGAGAAATGATGGAATTGTAAGTGTTAGATCTGCTATCGCTCCTCATGAAGGCTCTCAAGATAAAGTTGTAAATTATAATGGAATTCCTCAAAAAGGCGTTTGGAACTACTTAGGTGAAATTCAAAATATAGATCATATTGAAGTTGTTGGACAAAATCAACCACTATATCACAATTATCTTCAAAATAAATTTGTTAGTTGGGCTAAAATGTTGACAAGCCTACCTAAATAAGCAAAAGTTCTTTTGAAAATAAAAATAATCATACTATAAAAAAGGAGGGTTACTCTAAATACATAGTAACTCTCCTTTTTTTATCATTTAAATTATTTTTTAGCTAAAAGTTCTGTAATACTCTTTGTTGCGTCAAAAAATGGTGCCATACTTCCATCGTGATTAAGAGTATCTATTATATCTGCCATAAATGCTGACATATCTACTTCTTTGAACCATTTTGAGTTCTTTACTTTTTCTGGTATGTAAGTTAAATTAGTTGAATATACTCTGTCGATAAGTCCTTCTTCATAGAATTTATCAAATTTATTTATTCCCTCTGTAAAGAAAGCAAAAGTTGCTGCAGCATATATACTTTTAGCTCCACGTTTCTTTAATTGGGCAGCTATATCTAATATAGATTCACCAGAGGCAATTATATCATCTACTATTAATATATCTTGACCTTCAACATCTCTTCCAATATACTCATGTTGAACTATTGGATTTTTGCCTTTTACTATAGTGGAATGATCTCTTCTCTTATAAAATAAACCAATATCTAATCCTAACATTGTAGAATAGTATATAGCTCTATCCATAGCTCCAGTATCTGGACTTATAACTATCATCTTATTTTTGTCAATTTCTATTTTTCTTTCATCTTTGATGAATGTCTTTATTATCTCATATGTAGGATATAAATTTTCAAATGATGTTAATGGTATAGCATTTTGAACATTAGGATCATGAACATCAAAAGTAATAATTTCATCTACTCCCAATCTTTCTAACTCTTGAAGTGCAATTGCACAATCTAAGGATTCTCTACCCTTTCTTCTATGTTGTCTTGATGCATAAAGTAATGGCATTATTACTGATACTCTATTAGCTCTACCACTTATTGCAGATACTACTCTTTTTATATCTTGGAAATGTTCATCTGGACCCTTATAATTTTCAATTCCAAACATATTGTAAGTACAATTATAATTTCCTACATCACATAGAATATAGATATCCTTTCCTCTTACACTTTCCTTAATCTTGACTTTTCCTTCACCATTAGAAAATCTAATTTCATCAACATTTATTAGATAAGATTCTTCTTCATCATCATTAGCACTGTTAGCTCTTATCTTTCTTAAATATTGATTAATTTCTTTCCCTATCTTTGAACAACTTTCTAAAGCAATAATCCCAAGCTCTCCATGAGGTTGGATATTGTTTAATTCATTACACATCGAACCACTCCTTCTAATATGTAAATATATTTTATTTAGCTTTTTATTTTACGTCAAACATCTTTTACATTAGTATCATATCATGTATTATTTATACAAACAATATTATTTCTTTTTCTACTTAAAATAACATAACATATTACAAAAAGTAATAAATTATTTATGTAATCTTTCACAAAATATAAAAGGAAACTGAAATAATATTATTACCGTCTCCTTTATATTCAACACTGTTTATTTATTATATTTGTTCTTCTTCAAATTTTAATTCTTTTTCTATTAACATAATAATAGCTTCATCAATTGTACAATTTGTAATCTCAGCTATTGCCTTTACTTTCACAGGATTTATAACAATTTTCTTGTCCAATCCTTCTACTTCTATTTTAACATAAGGCTCGTCTCCATAAATATCTAATGGATATTTAACTTTTGAATTAATTTGGTTAACTATTTTTTTTGATTCATTTAAGACCTCTTGATATAAATCTGCTCTTTCATTGATGTAGTTTATTATATTCCCTGTATTCATTTGTAAAACTCCTTCATAATAATATTTTTCTCATAGGTTATTAAATTCTATAAATTATACAATTCTCCTTTATGTATATAAAGGTCACATTTCCATGGGTTTCTCCAATTGTAACTAGTTCTATAATTATATTTAATAAAAGTAGGATATTAGACATAAAAAAACCTCCATTGGTATAAATTCAATAGAGGCTTATGATATTATTAAAAATTTTCTTTTTTTACCCCATAATTTTTTTTGCTGGTGCTTCTAACTTTAAAGCAACTGATACTGCTTTATATAATGGGAAAGTAACTATTGAAGTAATTGCACCTTTTAGTAAGTTAAATGGTAGCATTACTGTAGATGCATAAACTGCTAAGTTTCCAAACTCCATATGAAATGCCTTTGTGTACATTGGTAAAAGTACAAAATAGTTTAGCAATGATCCAAATACAGACATTACAACAACTGATACTAATAAAGACATTACTGCCATCTTCTTTGTTTTATTTTTCTTATAAATGTATCCTGCAGTAAAAACCCAAACAGCTCCTACAGCAAAATTAGCAAATTCTCCAATTAACATACTATAAGACCCTTTGATAACTACATTTATTACATTCTTTAATAATTCTATGAGTACCCCTGCTACTGGACCTAAGGCAAAACTTCCTATAAGTGCTGGCATATCACTAAAATCAAATCTTAAGAAAGCTGGAAATATAGGTAGTGGAAAGCTAAAATACATAAGCACTACTGCCACTGCTGTAAACACTCCTATTTTTACCATAGTATTTGTGTTGTTCTTTTTCATTATTCATTCCTCCTGATTATTTGATAGTTAATAGAATTATCTTCTCAAAAAACCTTAAAGAATTATTTTATATTATTTCATAAAATAAACCCCTGATATACGAAAATACATCAGGGGTTATACGTCAGAATAACTGTACAAATTATACTTATTCATCATCTTCTTTCATCCAGACTATACTGTCGGCTTCGGAATTACACCGAATCATGCAATTAATTGCTCGTGGGCTTTACCACCGGTGGAGACTTACACTCCGCCCTGAAGATATCTATTAACTTTTCTTAAATTATACAACAAAAAATAAATTTGTACAAGCTTGTTTTGTATTAATATGCTTCAATGTCCACCATTTATCTCATGTTATCGACCATATTATCTAACTGGTCAGCAATGTGCACTGAATCTTGGATATTCATATTCACTTCTTCCATAGCTTTAGACTGCTCTTTTGTAGTTTCTAATGTACTTTGTGAATTTTTCATGGTCCCTTTAACAGATTCTTGGATAGTGTTAGTTAATTTAGCAATCTCATTCGCTGTTTCCTTTGAATTTTCAGATAACTTCTTTATTTCAGATGCAACTACTGCAAATCCTTTTCCTACTTCTCCAGCACGAGCTGCCTCAATTGAAGCATTTAATCCTAACATCTTTGTTTGATTTGCTATATTTTTTATAGCATCAAGAATAGAATTAATTTCATCAGTAATTGCTCCAACTTCAGATATAGATTCATTTAATTGCTCTTGTTGAGCACTTATATCTGCTGCTGACGCTGAAAGTTCTTCTATAGATGCTGATACTTGCATAAAGTTATTGCTTAATCTCTTTGATAATGTTTTTAACTTTATTTCATTAAAACCATTCTTAGCAAAAGAATTTGCTATTATAAATAATACATCTGCTGCCGCTTCTATATTCTTCATTTGAGTAATTTTTACTTGCTCTGCTGCATCTGCCATAGCTTCAGCATTTACATCTATCTCATTTCCAATTTGTATGTAAGTTTGTCTATCAGGCTTTTCTGTAAGCATTTGTCCACCTAAAACAGTTCCTAAGAGCTTTCCTTCTACAATAATAGGTGCTGCAAAATCAATAAGCCCTGCATGGCAAAAACCTACGTATGGTTTACCAGTTCTAGCTGCCTCTTCTCCCATCCTATTATGGGATGCAGCACATCTGTCATCTCCTTTTTTAGTTGAATGTACAAATCTGTCACAAAACTTTGTGTAAGAACTTGGCTTAGTTACTGGTTTACCATTTTTGTCTACTGTAACACTAGCACAATTAATTCCTACAGCAAAGTTATCTTGAAATCTTTGTAATAATTCTATATCTATAATGTCTGTTATTTCTAGCTTGTCCATGTCGATCGTATTATCTTCTAAAATATGTATCATAATAAGTTCCCCCCGCTTTATTTATAATCGTACAAATCTAACTTAATTATAATACACCATTTCTTTAATGTCATTTAATTTTTTATGGTAAATTTCAAATTTGTACATGTATACAAGTATTTTTTTCGACATTATATATCTATCTATTCATTCTATATTTAAACACAAAAATTCTTATATTAATCTTTGCATAAAAGTCCCTGATATATTAAATATATCAGGGACTTTTATAAAAAACTATGTAAATATTCTTTTTTAAAGTGTTTTAATTCACACCCTCAACAATATTATCTAGCTGATCTGCGATGTGTACTGAATCTTGAATATTCATATTCACTTCTTCCATAGCTTTAGATTGTTCTTTTGTAGTTTCTAATGTAGTTTGTGAATTTTTCATAGTGCTTTTAACGGATTCTTGTATTGTATTAGTTAATTTAGCTATTTCATTTGCTGTTTCCTTAGAGTTTTCAGATAACTTCTTTATTTCAGATGCAACTACTGCAAATCCTTTTCCTACTTCTCCTGCACGAGCTGCTTCAATTGAAGCATTTAATCCTAGCATCTTTGTTTGATTTGCTATATTCTTTATAGCATCAAGAATAGAATTAATTTGATCAGTAATTGCACCAACTTCAGATATTGCTTCGTTTAACTGCTCTTGCTGAGAACTTATATCCGCTGCTGATGCTGAAAGTTCCTCTATAGAAGCTGATACTTGCATAAAATTATTGCTTAATCTCTTTGATAAAGTCTTTAGTTTAATTTCATTATATCCATTTTTAGCAAAAGAATTCACTATAGCAAACAATACATCTGCAGCAGCTTCTATATTTTCCATATGAGTTCTTCCTACTTCTTCCGCTGCATCTGCCATAACTTTAGAATCTACATCTATTTCATTAGCAATTTCAATAAAACTTTGTCTGTCAACTTCTTCAGTGTGCATTTGGCCACCTAAAACTGTACCTAAAAGTTTTCCTTCTACAATAATAGGAGCTGCAAAATCTACAAGCCCAGCATGACACAATCCTACATAAGGTTTTCCAAGCCTTGCTGCTTCTTCTCCCATTCTATGATGAGATGCAGCACACCTATCACTACCCTTTTGGGTTGACTGAACAAGATTAAGGCAATAGTTTGTATAAGAACTAGGTTTTGTTACTGGCTGCCCTTTTGCATCTACTGTAACACTAGCGCAGTTAATTCCTATAGCAAAATTGTCTTGAAATCTTTGTAATAGTTCTATATCTATTACATCCTTAATCTCCAACTTTTCTAGATCTACAGTATTATCCTCACGTATACTTATCATAATTAATTCCTCCTTACCCTTTTATGAGTAATATATCGGAGAAAACTGTTATTCCTTGAATAAAAATGTATAAATCAATACTTTTAATGAAGCTTACTTATTAGACCTCTAATCTATTATTCCTTCTTCATTGATAATGCTATTCTATGTCTTTTTTCATCAATTTCGAGCACTCTTACTTCAATGATGTCGCCTACACTCACTATATCTAATGGATGTTTAACAAATCTATCTGCCATTTGACTTTTATGCACCAATCCATCTTGATGAACTCCAATATCTACAAAAGCACCAAAATCAGAAACATTTCTTACAGTCCCCATTAACATCATGCCTGGTTTTAAGTCTTTAATATCTAAAACACCGGATTTTAGTATTGGTTTTGGAAGTTCTTCTCTTGGATCTCTTCCTGGCTTCTTAAGTTCTTTTATTATATCTTTAAGGGTAAGTTCACCAATTGATAGTTCCTCTGACAACTTTTTAATGCCAAGTTCATTTACTTTAGCATCAATACTTTGTATAGCTCCATTTCTTATATCTTCTTCGCTATACCCTAATTTGTTGATAAGTTGTTTAGTAGCATCATAAGATTCTGGATGAACAGAAGTATTATCTAATATTTCATTACTTTCAGCAACCCTTAAGAAACCAGCACATTGCTCAAAAGCTTTTTGTCCAAGTCTCTTTACTTTTAACAATTCTTTTCGGTTCTTAAATTTGCCATTTTCTTCTCTATAAGCTACAACGTTTGCTGCAATAGATGGGTTAATACCTGCTATATAACTAAGTAAAGATGGAGTTGCTACATTTAAATCTACTCCTACATTATTAACACAGTCTTCAACTATTCCTTTTAATGATTCATCCAGCTTCTTTGGAGTTACATCATGTTGATACTGTCCTACCCCTATAGACTTTGGATCAATCTTCACAAGTTCAGCTAGTGGGTCTTGCAGTCTTCTTCCTATAGATATTGCTCCTCTTATGGTTACATCTAAATCAGGATATTCCTTTGCTGCAAGTTCTGACGCTGAGTATACTGATGCCCCAGCCTCTGAAACTATTACATAGTATATTTCCTTGCCCTTTTCTCTTTTGACTTCACTTAAAATTCTAGCTATTACTTCCTCTGATTCTCTGCTTGCTGTACCATTTCCTAAAGAAATAACATCTACATCATATTTATAAATTAATTCTTTTAGAGTTTTCACAGTCCCTTCCACATCACTCTTTGGTACAGTAGGATAAACTGTAGCCTTCTCTAAAAACTTTCCTGTATCATCCAAAACAGCAACCTTACAGCCTGTTCTAAAACCAGGATCATATCCCATAACCACCTTACCTTTTATAGGTGATTGCATTAGTAATGCTTTAAGATTAGCCTTAAATATATTTATAGCCCCTTCTTCTCCTATATCAGTAAGCTCACTTCTTATTTCTCTTTCTATTGATGGATAGATAAGTCTCTTAAACGAATCTCTAACTGATAACTCAACATATTTATCAGTAACTTCATTACCTTTTAAACACTTATTTAATAAATATTGAATTAGTTTATCTTCTGGAGCCGTTACTTTAACTGATAGAACTTTTTCTTTTTCCCCTCTGTTAATAGCAAGAATTCTATGAGAAGGAATATTTCTTACAGCTTCACTATATTCATAATACATTTCATATGGGGTTGGTTCATCGCTTCCACCTTTTGTTTCTATAATTCCTTCTCTTTGAACAATCTCCCTAATGTACTTTCTAAAGCTTGCTTCATCAGATATCTTTTCACTTATTATATCCATAGCTCCAGCCAATGCTTCCTCTTTGGAGTTAACACCCTTTTCTTCATCTATATATTTTTGTACTTCACTTTCTATATCACCTTTAAATTCTGCTGAATATATTAATTCTGCTAATGGTGATAATCCCTTTTCCACAGCTATAGTAGCTCTTGTTCTTTTCTTTTGCTTATATGGTCTATACAAATCTTCAATTTCAGTTAATGTTTTAGCATTATTTATAGCTTTTGATAACTCATCTGTAAGCTTTCCTTGCTCCTCTATAAGCCTTGTTACATCTTCTTTTCTTCCTTCTAGGTTTCTTAAATATGTTAATCTCTCAAATAATTTTCTTAGTACATCATCACTTAATCCACCAGTTTGTTCCTTTCTATATCTAGCTATAAAAGGGACTGTATTTCCATCATCAAGCAGTTTAATTACATTCTCTACTTGACTTACTCTTATTTCTAATTCTTTTGCTAATATCTCTATTATCTTTTCCATAAAGGCCTCCTAAAATTTAAATGTCTATTTCTTATTATAATGCTTATCATATTTATTGCAAATAAGGTTTATCTTCCTTAGTTCTATATAAAATTTATTATTATTATTGTCATAAAAAATCAAGAGATGCATTTAGGTGTATCACCTAAAAACATCTCTCTTAAAAGTATTTTCATACTATAGTAATTCATCTATTTATCCATTGTTATCTATAACTTAATCTTAAGCAGATTTTTTCAAACCTGTTTCTGTTTCTTCTTTTAATATTGCCTTAACAACCTTTTCAAGTTTAGGCATAAAGAATTGAATACATGGGCCTGTCAGTCCAGCTACTATTATTGTACCTACACCAACTACTCCACCAAGGAAAAATCCTACTACAAAAACTAGTACATCATATGTCATTCTAACCCAACGATATTCTACTTTAGTTTTATCAACTAACATAAGCACAAGTACATCATTAGGTGCAACTCCTAAATTAGAAGCTTTTAATATTGAAAAACCTATTCCAATTATTATACATCCAACTACTAAAACTAAACAGTTAACTATTAGTCCAAGGTCTTTAAATGGAATCACTGATACCATTTTTACGCTTAAATCAATAAATTGTCCTGCTAAAAGAACTGATAAAAATGTTCCTATATTTATATAAGTTCTGTCTATTATTGCTAATATAACAAATAATACTCCTGTTATAATCATGTTACTTTGTCCTGGAGTAACACCCACTACCTTTGAAAGTCCTTGAGTAAATACTGTAAATGGATCTGATCCTATATTGGCACCTAGGAAAAGAGCCACTCCAAGTTGTATTATCCAAAGACCTACAAAGAAAAATATAAATTTCTTTAAGAATAATTTCAAGTTAATTTCTTTCATATTTTCCTCCATAATCATTATATATAGTTAAAAAATAAACAATGTTTTTATAGAACTATTATAGATTATCATAAAAAAATCCAAAAATCAAACATATTTCTTGTAAAAACCTCTTATAGACAATTTAATTTAACTCTGTACGGTTTTTATTCTAAATTTAAAGTTCTTAATTACATATATTATTACTTAGCCATTGCTTAATTTATAAAGAATTTTGACTCTTCAAAAATGCAATTATAAATAAATCTATATCTCCATCCATAACTGCAGTCACATTGGATGTTTCAACTAAAGTTCTATGATCCTTAACCATAGAGTAAGGATGAAATACATAAGATCTTATCTGACTTCCCCAGCCCATATCCTTTAACTCTCCAGTTAAGTCTTCTATCTTTTCCTTATGTGCTCTTTCTTTTAATTCTATGAGTTTAGATTTTAGCATTTCCATTGCGGTATCTTTATTAGAATATTGACTTCTTTCGTTTTGGCAACTTACAACTATACCTGTTGGAATGTGGGTAATTCTAATTGCAGATTCAGTCTTATTTACATGTTGCCCACCAGCTCCACTAGATCTATAGGTATCAATTCTTAAATCTACAGGATTTATTTCAATATCTTGATCTTTAGTAAGCTCAGGCAATACTTCTATTGATGCAAAAGATGTTTGTCGCTTTCCATTAGCATTAAAAGGTGAAATTCTTACAAGTCTATGAATTCCCTTCTCAGCTTTCAAATATCCATAAGCATAAATTCCTTTAACCTTTATTGTAGCACTTTTTATACCAGCTTCATCACCAGGTAGGTTTTCTATTACCTCCACATCATAACCTTTTTTCTCACAATAGCGCAGATACATTCTGAATAACATCTCTGTCCAATCATTCGCATCAGCTCCACCAACTCCAGTATGGAAGGTTACTATAGCATTGTTGCTATCATATGCTCCTGATAACATGGTTTCTATCTTAAATTGTTCAACCTCTGAAATGATATTATTTATTTCTTCAAGAATTTCTTTATTTGTTTCAGAATCATCCTCTTCAGAAATCTCAGCCAAAACTTGAACATCCTCTATTCTTTGAAAAAGATCCTTATACCTTTGAACCTTATCCTTTAGTTGCTTTGTTTGCTTTGTAATTTCAGTTGCAGCATTGGCATCATTCCAAAACTCTGGTTCTTGCATTTTAAATTCCAGCTCAGATACTTTCTTTTCTATAGCTGAAATGTCAAAGTGAATCCCTCATTTCTTCTAATGTTTGCTCTATGTTCTTAAGCTTGCTAATTTGATTTTCAATTTCAAGCAACATATTATCACCTCATTTAATTTATTATAACCAATATTAACATTGTAACACTAAATTAAAAAAATATCCCTAATTATTTTGCAATAAAAAAAGGGCTAAGCCCTTTTTTATTTTTATAATACTTCTCTTCCATGGCAATTCTTATACTTCTTACCACTGCCACATGGACACAAATCATTTCTTCCTATTTTGTCTTCCTTCTTTATAGGTTTTTTCTTTGTGCTTCCATCATCACCATAGTTTGTTGAAGTTTCTTCTACAACTCTTTCTCTTTCAGGAGCATGCTCTATTTGAACGTGATACAACATTTTAACTGTTTCAGTCTTAATATTTTGTATCATTTCATCAAACATAGCACTACCTTCAAATTGATATGCTTGTGTTGGATCTTGTTGCTTATATGCTCTAAGTCCTATTCCTTGTTTTAGATGATCCATATCATCTATATTATCCATCCACTTTGTATCAACAACTTTAAGCATTACTACTCTTTCAATTTCTCTAAGTTGTTCTTCTCCAAAGTCTGCTTCCTTTGCTGCATAAACTTCTTTTGCAACTGATAAGAATCTTGATTTCATTTCATTCTTTTGCATCTTTTCAAGTTCTTCAACTGTTACTATTCCTTCTGGGATACAGATATCTTCTAAATAATCCACTAAATTTTTCAATTCTTGCTTAAAGGTATCCTCTACACCTGTAACATGTGAATCTACTGCAAAATCAATTATATCTTCAACCATTCCTTGAACTTGATCCTTTAAGTTTTCACCTTCAAGTACTTGAGATCTTTGTCTATATATAACTTCTCTTTGCTTATTCATAACATCATCATATCCAAGTAAAGTCTTTCTTACATCAAAGTTATTTCCTTCAACCTTCTTTTGAGCATTCTCTATAGATTTAGTAACCATCTTACTTTCTATAGCTTCATCTTCAGCCAATCCGCTTCCAATAATACCTTGTAGTCTTTCTCCACCAAATATTCTCATTAAATCATCTTCTAAAGAAATATAGAATCTTGATTCACCTGGATCTCCTTGACGTCCTGAACGTCCTCTAAGCTGATTATCTATTCTTCTAGACTCATGTCTTTCAGTACCTATAATCTTAAGTCCTCCAACTTCTACTACACCTTCACCAAGTTTAATATCAGTACCTCTACCAGCCATGTTAGTAGCTATTGTAACAGTCCCAAGTTCTCCTGCATGAGATATAATATCTGCTTCCTGTTCATGGAATTTAGCATTTAAAACTCTATGCTTAACGCCCTTTTTACTAAGTAATTTTGATAAAGCTTCTGACTTTTCAATACTTGTAGTACCAACTAGAACCGGTTGACCTTTCTTATTTGTTTCAGCTATATCATCAACAATAGCATTTAATTTACCACGTTGAGTTGTATAGATTAAGTCTGGTAAATCAGTTCTGACAACTGGTCTATGCGTAGGAATTACTATAACATCCAATCCATAAATTTCTCTAAATTCATTTTCTTCTGTTAAAGCTGTACCAGTCATACCTGCTAATTTTTTATACATTCTAAAATAATTTTGGAATGTAATTGTAGCTAAAGTTTTAGATTCTCTTTCTACCTTTACACCCTCTTTAGCTTCAATAGCTTGATGTAAACCATCAGAGTATCTTCTACCTTCCATTAGTCTTCCTGTAAACTCATCTACAATTATAACTTCTCCATCTTTAACCATGTAGTCTTTATCTAGCTTCATCATGTAATTTGCTTTTAATGCTTGAGTTAAATAATGTTGAAGTTCCATATTCTCAGCATCAGCATAATTTTCAACTCCAAAAGCTTTTTCTGCCTTAGCTACACCTGCATCTGTAAGCATAACAGCATTTGCTTTTTCATCTAAAGTAAAATCATCTTCTGCTGTTAATCCCTTTGCAAAGAAATCTGCTATCTTATAAAATTCAGTACTCTTTTCTCCTGCACCTGAAATTATAAGTGGAGTTCTAGCTTCATCAATTAATATAGAGTCAACTTCGTCCACTATACAATAGTGTAAAGGTCTTTGAACTCTTTCTTCTTTATATATAACCATATTGTCTCTAAGATAATCGAATCCAAATTCATTGTTTGTTCCATAAGTTATATCAGCATTATATGATTCTCTTCTTTGATTATTGTCTAATTCATGAACAATAACACCTGTAGTAAGTCCTAGGAATCCATATACTCTTCCCATTTCCTCCATATCTCTCTTAGCAAGATAATCATTTACTGTAACTACATGTACTCCCTTACCTTCTAGTGCATTTAAATATGCTGGTAATGTAGCAACTAAAGTTTTTCCTTCACCTGTTTTCATTTCTGAAATTCTACCTTGATGAAGTACTATACCTCCAATTAATTGTTCTCTATAATGTGTTAACCCTAGAACTCTAGTCGAAGCTTCTCTTACAACTGCAAAAGCTTCTGGTAATATAGAATCCAAACTTTCTCCATTTGAAACCCTATCTTTAAATTCTTGAGTTTTATTTCTTAAATCCTCATCTGATAGTTCTCTAATTGAACTTTGTAGTGAATCTATTTTATCTACAATAGGAACTATCCTTTTTACTTCCCTCTCACTATAAGTCCCAAAAACTTTACTTAACAATCCCATGCTTCTTTCCTCTCAATCCTGTAGTATTATATTTAGGCATCTTCAAAAAAATAGGTAAGTACTTATACTAATCTATTTGACCTTATGCTACGTGAACAGAACTATTAGATAGCTCACTATCTGCAGAACCTGCTTCATTGTCTAACTAAAAATATCAGTCGCATATTTAGATTTGTTGCTTATCTTCAGATGCTTTAAACGTATTTTTTTAAATTATACCATTTATTAGTTTATAAATTCAACATATTCTTATTACATTATACCTTTATACATAATTAAAAGCTACCCAAAATTGATTTTGAGTAGCTAAATATCAATTATTAATTTATATTTTATAAAAATTCTGGTTCGATTAATCCATAATCTCCATCTTTTCTTTTATAAATGACTCTTATTTCGTTAGTTTCTGCTTCTTTGTATACAAAAAAGTTATGTCCTACGAGTTCCATTTGTAATATAGCTTCTTCTTGGAACATTGGTTTTACTGGGAACTTTTTAGTTTTAACAACTCTTCCTTCTTGTTCTTCTTCATTTCTATTTTCAATCATATCTAGATTTAAATATCTTACAGATTCACCACTATACTTTCTTTCTAACTTTGTCTTTTGCTTTCTCATCTGTCTTTCTAATTTATCTTCAATTAAATCAATGGATTTATACATATCCTCAGTTGATTCTTCGCATCTTAACACTACCCCATTAAATGGTATTGTTACTTCTATTATATGTCTGTTCTTTTGTACACTTAATGTAACTTTGGCTTCCACATTTGGATTAAAATATTTATCTAGCTTCGATAATTTTTTTTCCACAGCCTCTCTCAATGCAGGTGTTAACTTTATGTTTTTTGCTAATACTGTTACTTTCATATGGTCAGCCCCTCTCAAAACTAAGATTACTTTTAATTAAGTAATCGTTTTATTTGTTAATTTTATTTTACATACATTTTTATCTTTTAACAAGTTTGCTTTTACCGAATTAACTGAATATTAATAATATTAAATCAATTTTTCTATAGAATACTTTGTTTCTCCTATTTAGTGTTAACTTTACTTTGTCCAACAAAATATTTTATAATTATTATAACCGAGCACAAAATAATTATTAAAAAATACAAAAAAGTCATTAGTTTTAGAAACTAATGACTTTTTTATGGAAAAGCTAGTTGACCTGGTCTTTGACCCCACACTCGCCTGCTGGAGCTTTTGCTACCCGGACTCAACCTCTCACTACTAACCCTCTCAGCTACTAACTGGCAGGACTTACCTCTAAACCGCACCATGCTCATTAACTCTTTGTTTAACTTACGTGGATCGTTTCGCCTGCGACTGGCATCGACTTTCAACCACAAACCTAGCTTTTCTGAAAATTATTATACAATTATATTGTACTTTTTGCAACAGCAATTATTAGAACTTTTTTTGCTCCTGCATCAATCAATGCCTTCTTTGCAAAAAATAATGTTGCTCCTGTAGTTATAACATCATCTATAAGAATAACTTCCTTTCCAGAAACTTCCTTTGAAGATTGAAAAGCATCTTTTAAATTATCTATTCTCTCTTTATGACTTAGTCTTTTTTGTTCTTTAACATTATCATCTTTAATTAGGTACTTCTTTGCTAAAATCCCAGTTTCATGCTCAATATATTCTGCTAGAAACTCACATTGATCAAATCCTCTATCTTTTATATTTTTCTTTGAACTTGGTATATATGCCAGCACCCAATTCTTATCTTCAAAGGATTTTATTTTATCGATAATAAAATCCCCTAGTTTTTCTCCAATATAAAAATCTCTGCCGTATTTAAATTTTAAAACCAGTTTCTTTATTTCATGCCCATAATAGCAACACGGATACACATATTCATCAAAATCTTTTAATTTTATTTTCCCAGTAATATAATTTATCTTGCTATTACATTTATCACAAATTACTTCATCACTTTCTTCTCCACAACAAATACATTGATTGATATGTGGAAACAAAGTTTCAATAAAACATTCATAAAAATACTTTATTAACTCAACAAACCTTTTTCCCATGAAATTTTATTATACTGCCTTGCATATTCTTTAGCTAAATCAATATTGTCACTGACTTCATTTGATAGTAGCAAAACTTCTCCCTCCTTATTCTTTTCTCCTACTTTCCCACATAAATATATTATCTTCTTATAGTCAAACCATCTATCGTCAGAAAAATAAACTATTATATCTAGGTTAGGTATATTTCTAAACTCCTCATTAATAACTTCAGAAACTATAATAACAGCATTATCCTTTATGCTATTTACCTCTTTATATAATTTATTGCTCTGCTCTTCACTATATTTAAATACTTTGATTTTATCACTTATTTTTAATTTTTTAAGATAGTACTCATAAACAAGCTCTTTTTTTTCAGAATCAGGAGTTAACATTAGAATCTTTCTTTTTTGAGATTTAAACCATTTTAAATAATCATATATAACAAATGGAATATCTTCTTCCAAATCAACCCGTGTTTTTATTACCCTTGGCTCAATAAAAGGTTTGTCACTTAACGCATTTCCAGCATATAAAACTCTTACATTTAGGAATATTTCTTCAAAGGTATATGCAATTATTTTCTTTGAGTTCTTATAAAAATAATCAATAAAATCTTGTAACTCTAACTTAGAATAATTGGACAATGCACTTATATCATCTAAAATCACCAAATCATATTTTCCTTTAATGTTAGGCGTATTACCTAGACGGCTAAAATTAATACTAGCCTCACTATCTATACACCCATCCTTAACTTTTGAATATGTTATATCTTTTCCCAAACTCTTAATTACAGTAATTATTTCTTTATACTTTTCCTCATTATTGCCTAAATATAGAACTCTTCCATTTGATTTAAGAACATCATAAATCAAAGACTTAAAAATTCTTATTTCATTATATGGATAAGTTACTATATTTATTAATTTTTCTTCATCTTCTTCATACCATGCCTTTAAATTTTTAATTAAACATTTTATTTCAGAACATTTTTGATTTTCTTGTATTACACACTCTTTCATAATATACCTCTATTCTTTAGAAAATACATTTTCAGACACAATATCATTTATTCTCCACTGAAGTGAAGAATTTCTGTCAATACTCTTAATATTATTAATCATATAGCTAAGCGCCTTAACATCCCCAACAAGGACTACCAATTCTTTAGCTCTAGTTATTCCTGTATACAATAAGTTTCTATTCATTAATAATGGTGACCCCATAAATACAGGCATAATAACTACTGGGAATTCACTTCCCTGACTTTTATGAATAGTTATTGCATAAGCACTCTCAAGTTCATCTGCATTAATATTATCATAAATGACCTTTCTCTCTTCATCAAAAATTACAGACATAGTTCTATTTTCAACATTTATATCTTCTATGAATCCAACATCACCATTAAACACCCCTGTACCTTCATTTTCTCCACTTCCTGCAATTCTAGTCCAGTTTATAGAATAATTATTTTTCGTTTGCATTACTTTATCGCCAACTCTAAAAATCATATTCTTTAATTGTTTTTCTTTCTTATTTTTATTACTAGGATTTAATACTGCTTGTAATTTTTCATTTAGATTTGTCACACCTAAACTTCCTTTTCTCGTTGGTGTCAATATTTGAATGTCTCGAAGCTTATTCCATGACTTATTGAACTTAGGTAATCTAATATTAGCAAGCTCTACAACGGTCCTTAACATTTCCTCTTGATTAGTTCCATTTATAAAGAAAAAATCCTTTCCTTTTTCATTTAGAATAGGCATTTCACCATTATTTATTTTATGAGCATTTACTATTATCATACTTTCTTTACCCTGTCTAAATATTTCATTAAGTCTAACCACCTTGGTAAAGTTCGCATTTATTAGATCTGCTAATACATTTCCCGGACCAACTGAAGGTAATTGATCTACATCTCCTACAACTATAAGTCTCGTTCCCATCTTAATTGATTTTAACAGATTATTCATTAACATGATATCTATCATCGAAGCTTCATCAACTATAATTACATCTGCATCTAATGGTTCCCCTTCGCTTTGTCCATACATTAATTCCTCATTATCATCTATCACCATGTCTAACATTCTATGTATAGTCTTTGCTTCCCTCTTAGTTGATTCAGACATTCTTTTAGCTGCCCTTCCTGTTGGTGCACCTAAAAGTACTTTTAATCCACATTTTTCAAAAATATCAATTATACATTTTATTATAGTTGTTTTTCCTGTGCCAGGACCACCTGTTATTATTTCAATGCCATTATCCATAGCCCCTGTGATAGCTTCTTTCTGAGAAGGTGCAAATTTTATATTATTTCCTTCTTCAAAAAGCTTTATTTCATAGTCTACATCTATGTTTAAGCTATTAAAATTGCTTATGGCTAACTTTAATATTCGCTGAGTTATTCCAATCTCACAATAATAATATGGCATAGCAAAAACTGCATCCACACCATTAACCTTTTCTATCATTATTTTATTCTCAATGACTTCGTTATTCAAACAATCTTCTACAGTTTCCTCTTTTATATCTAGGACTTCTGAAGATCTACTTAACAATTCATCCTTTGGCATAAATGTATTGCCATTGGCACAGTATTCATTTATTACATATCTTATTCCGCTACTTATTCTAAAAGAAGATTCTTTATCAATACCTAGAGATGCTGCTATTTTATCTGATGTTTTAAATCCAATACCAGATATTTCATCACATAATACATATGGATTCTGTTTAACTATAACTACTGAATTTGCACCATATTTTTTATATATTTTCATGCACTGTGAAACAGTAACCATATGTGCTTGAAAGAACATTATTATATTTTTCAATTCTCTCTGGGACTTATATGATTCCATAATAATTTCTATTTTTTTCTTTCCAAGTCCTTGAATTTCATTTAGTTTATTAATATCTTCATCCAATATTTCTAATGTTCTATCACCAAATCTACTTACTATCTTCTTCGCTGTTACAGGACCAATTCCATAAATTACACCTGAAGATAAATATTTTTCTATTGCACTTGCCGTACTAGGAACAATTTCTTCACATTCTACAACTTTAAATTGCTTACCAAACTTTGCATTTAAAATCCACTCACCTTTAAGCAACAAATTCTGATTCTCGCTAACATATGGGATTGTTCCTACTGCTATTATTTCTTTTCTCTCTGATTCTATTTTAAAAACTGTGTACCCATTTTCTTCATTCTTAAATAAAATTGATAGAACGTTTCCTCTTAACTCATCCATCAAATCTCTCCTAATTTTTTTAATCATTACTTCATTATAACAAATTATTAGGTATCTGAAAATAAATAACAAATCCAAATAGACTAGCAAATGGAGTTATTTATTTTTAAAGATGCCTTATATATTGAAATTCTTTACATAACTCACAATTCTAAACATTTTATTAAAAGAAAAAAGCTTTCTAGTAACATTATTACCAGAAAGCTTTTTCTTCTAAATTAGATATATTTTTTTATTTCTTCTACCTTATTTAATTGTTCCCAAGGAAGATTTAAATCTGTTCTACCAAAATGACCATATGCTGCTGTTTGCTTGTATATTGGTCTTCTAAGGTCTAAATCTCTTATTATAGCACCTGGTCTTAAATCAAAGACTTTTTCAACTATAGAAGTTATTTGTTCATCTGATACCTTTCCTGTTCCAAAAGTATCAACTTCTATTGATACAGGTTTTGCCACTCCTATAGCATAAGCTATTTCTATTTCAAGCTTATCAGCTACTCCTGCTGCAACTAAGTTCTTTGCAACCCATCTAGCTGCATAAGCTCCTGATCTATCAACCTTTGTTGGATCCTTTCCAGAGAAAGCACCACCACCGTGTCTGCCGTATCCACCATAAGTGTCAACAATTATCTTTCTTCCTGTTAAACCACTATCTCCTTGAGGTCCACCGATTACAAATCTTCCAGTAGGATTTATATAATACTTAGTGTTTTCATCAAGTAATTCTTCTGGTACAACTGCATTAATAACATGTTCTCTTATATCACTTCTTATTTGCTCTTGAGTAACCTTATCATCATGTTGAGTTGATACTACTATTGCATCTATTCTCTTTGGAATGTTATCTTCATACTCAACTGTTACTTGAGTCTTTCCATCTGGTCTTAAATAAGCAAGAA
This sequence comes from Clostridium sp. TW13, assembly GCF_024345225.1. Lineage (NCBI taxonomy): Bacteria > Bacillati > Bacillota > Clostridia > Eubacteriales > Clostridiaceae > Inconstantimicrobium > Inconstantimicrobium mannanitabidum. The sequence goes on along the minus strand of NZ_BROD01000001.1, from coordinate 241,078 downwards.
TACCATTCTTTCTTACTTCTGTTAACTTTCTAGATAATCTATGAGCCATAGCTATTGGTAAAGGCATAAATTCCTTTGTTTCGTTTGTAGCAAAACCAAACATCATACCTTGGTCTCCAGCACCTATAGCGTCTATTTTATCCATTTCACCTTGTTTTGATTCGATAGCTTCATCTACACCCATAGCTATATCTTTTGACTGCTCATCTATAGAAGTCAACACTGCACAAGTATCACAATCAAAACCATATTTAGCTCTGTCATAACCTATTCCTCTAACTGTTTCTCTAACTATATTAGGGATGTTAACATTAGCACTTGTAGATATTTCTCCCATTACTAAAACCATACCTGTGGTAACAGTTGTTTCACAAGCAACTCTAGCATGAGGGTCTTGAGATAAAATTGCATCCAAAACTCCATCTGAAATTTGATCACAGATTTTATCTGGATGTCCTTCTGTAACTGATTCTGAAGTAAATAATCTTTTCATAATTTCACGTCGTAAATCGACATTTCGCTCCTTTCAAATAAAAAATAAAAGCCTCTCCTTGCGATAAGAAGAGACTATACAGTACTACACATTCTTATCTTGCAACATACTTGTTGCGGAATTGGCACCTTATGTACTTAATTACATAGGTTGCCGGGTTTCATAGGGCCGTATCCCTCCACCTCTCTGGATAAGAGTAAATTTAACTATTTAATTATTATTCATTATATCACTATTAATATTCATAAACAACATATTATATGCTAGCATTTATAAATATTTTGGTGGAGGAGAGTGGATTCGAACCACTGAAGCAACTTGCAACAGATTTACAGTCTGCCCCCTTTGGCCACTCGGGAACTCCTCCGTATCATGGAGCTGGCAATAGGACTCGAACCTACAACCTGCTGATTACAAGTCAGCTGCTCTACCAATTGAGCCATGCCAGCATATTTTATTTTAATAATGGTGGTCACAACAGGGTTCGAACCTGTGACCCTCTGCTTGTAAGGCAGATGCTCTCCCAGCTGAGCTATGCGACCTAATTATAATGGTGGAGGAGAGTGGATTCGAACCACTGAAGCAACTTGCAACAGATTTACAGTCTGCCCCCTTTGGCCACTCGGGAACTCCTCCATATTATGGAGCTGGCAATAGGACTCGAACCTACAACCTGCTGATTACAAGTCAGCTGCTCTACCAATTGAGCCATGCCAGCATATTTCATTTTAATAATGGTGGTCACAACAGGGCTCGAACCTGTGACCCTCTGCTTGTAAGGCAGATGCTCTCCCAGCTGAGCTATGCGACCTAGTTATAATGGTGGAGGAGAGTGGATTCGAACCACTGAAGCAACTTGCAACAGATTTACAGTCTGCCCCCTTTGGCCACTCGGGAACTCCTCCGCATTATGGAGCTGGCAATAGGACTCGAACCTACAACCTGCTGATTACAAGTCAGCTGCTCTACCAATTGAGCCATGCCAGCGTACTATCACATCGGTTAATTTGCTCAACCGACAATGATTAGTATATAGTCTTAGCGAACTATTTTCAATACTAATTTACAAGCATATTCAGCTATTATAGCAAATGTAGTCACTTATAGTCGTTAATGCTCTTAATTTATAGATATATCTACCTATTTTATAATTGTTTAATTTATACTTTTTTCTATTTTATTTATATCAATATAAGGGGACAATATTTCTTTTATTTTACCATATTCATCCTTAGATAATCTTTCTTTTAGTATTTTAAATATATTAACACTGGCATTATACTCATCACCACTTTTTAATAGTTTCTGTATTCTTCCCTCATCAACAGCAGATAATTTCTTTGAATAATATAGTAACTTAGCCTTATCTATTAAGCTTATTTTGGATGCTATTGTACTTTTATCCACTTTAAACACTGTAGTATCTTCTTTTGCATCATCAGATGATTCCTTATTTTGCACTTGAGCTTTATCATCTATATTATCCTGATCCGGTTTTTTTTCTTCTTGATTTTCTTTATTCTGTGATTCATCTTTCTGTATTGGTGCATTATTTTTATTATTGCTGTTATCATTTTTAACAATATCATTTTTATTTTTTTGTTTCTCAACTTTATCTGCTTTTTGCTTATTTTCATTTATATTTATGCTTTGGGGAGCAGGATTAACCCCTTCACTATCTATATCATAATTAATTACCATAATGGTAACTAATGCAATAGTAGTGACTATTATAACCATGCTACTCATGATTTTTTTCATTTTTACCACCTCACTAATATTTGAATAATTGCCCAAAATACTTTTTTTTATTCTATCTCTTAATAATATGTGCAATTTCTTCATATACATTAGTGGAGGGGGGGAAACACAGTGAGCAAAGTAAAAATTAATTACGATTCGCCCTTAGCTTACTATGAACTTGCTTATTTTGCTAAGGATTTTATTAATGAAAATACCATAATTGTTTGTATAGGTACAGATAAGTTTATTGGAGATTGCTTAGGCCCTTTAGTTGGAACTCTTTTGAAAAAAAGTAATTTTCCACTACCCGTCTTCGGTACGTTGGAACAACCTTGCCATGCATTAAATATTGATAGTACATTAGAAAAAATATTCAAGAAATATCCTAAAGCTAACATAATAGGTATTGATGCTTGTATTGGAGAAGATAACACTATAGGTGAATTACAAGCTCGTGATACCCCTATTCATCCCGGAAAGGGTGTAGGTAAATCCCTACCCTCTGTCGGAAATTGTTCAATAATAGGCATTGTAGATAGTTCTGATGGCATTCACCTTTTTACCCAAAAAAACATTAGATTAAGCTTAGTAATGTCTATGTCAACTATAATACATGATGCATTATTACATGCATATTATTTAAGTAAACTTCATAATACAAGTGTATAGATATTTACAATATAGTTATTGAAAAGTAATAAAATGAGCTTATAGGCACACTATCTTATGTGTGTCTATAAGCTCATTTTCATAATACTATTCTATCAATTTAACTTCTTTATCACTATTAAATTCAATTTTATTAAGATGTTTAAGTGATTTTCCAGTACCTTTTACCACGCACTCTACAGAGTCTTCTGCTACTTTTACTTTTACACCTGTGATTTTTTCTATATATTTATCTAATCCAAATAATAGACCACCACCGCCAGTAAGAAGTATACCAGACTCCATTATATCAGCTGACAACTCAGGTGGAGTTTTTTCTAACACTGCATGTACTGTTTCTGCAATCAAAGAAACTGGCTCTTCTAAAGCATTTCTGATTTCTTCTGAATTTACTTCAATAGTATCTGGTAATCCAGTTATAAGGTTTCTACCCTTTACTGGCATTACATAATTTCTTAAACCCCCATATGCAGAACCTATACTAATTTTTAAATCTTCAGCAGTTCTCTCTCCAATCATTAGCTTGTATTTATTTCTAATATGTTTAATTATAGCTTCATCAAATTTATCTCCAGCTATTTTAAGAGAATCTCTAACAACCACACCACCTAGCGAAATAACAGCTACATCTGTGGTTCCGCCACCAATGTCAACTACCATTGATCCATTAGGCTCTGATATATCTAATCCAGCCCCTATAGCTGCTGCCAAAGGCTCCTCTATTAAGTATACATTCTTTGCACCTGAATTTTTTGTAGCATTTATAACAGCTCTTTTTTCTACTTCTGTTGCTTGTGAAGGAATACACACCATTACATTAGGCGCAGAAATTCTTCTTTTGCCACATCCCTTCTTTATAAAATACTTCAACATTTTTTCTGTAATATCATAATCTGATATTACTCCATCTCTTAATGGTCTAACCGCTACTATATTTCCTGGTGTTCTGCCTATCATTTGTCTCGCCTCTTCACCAACTGCAAGTACCTGGTTCTTATTCTTATCTACGGCTACTACTGATGGTTCTTTTAGAACCACACCTTTATCTTTTAAATATACTAAAACCGTAGCAGTACCTAAATCTATTCCCATATCAGTTCCAATACTAAAAAACCACATAGCATTCACTCCCAAAACAAATTTCACATAATATTATACAAAATATGATTTGATTTAACAATATTTTTCATTAATAACTCCTTGGGATTAATATTAATTTAATATTATATATTGGCACTACCCTTCAATAGCTTTGTATTTTAGTTTAGTTGCCTTTCCACCTCTTAAATGTCTTTCTGCCTTATTTAAATCTAAAATTACTTTTGCCTCTTGAGCAATTGTTGGATTTATTTGAGGTAATCTTTCTGTCATATCCTTATGAATTGTACTTTTGCTTACTCCAAAAACTGTAGCAGTTTTTCTAATTGTTGCTTTAGAATTAATTATATATTGAGCTACATCCAATACTCTTTCTTCAATATAATCCTTCAATTTTTTTCCTCCTATTCTACCCATAAATATTTTTAATAGTTAATAATTTTTCAAATATAAAAATTTTTTAAGATATTTAAATAAAAATTCTTCAGCCATTTTCTAAAAAAATGACTGAAGTATTATTTTTATTTGAATGAAACATACTTTGTAGGATTTACTTGATTGTCTTTAGAATCCAATACTTGAAAACCTAAATCTTGACCTATCTTATCTAGCTTTAGACTAATAGCTGTGCCTCCAACAACACCTATTTGTTGTTGTTGTTTTACTACATCATTAACCTTTACTTTTACTGCTGGATCTAAGTTATAATAAACTGTTTTCATTCCATTGCTATGAGTAATCTCAACATAATAACCTATTAAATTATCTGGTGATTCCCCAATTGCTGTAACTTTTCCATCTGCAGCTGCTAATACAGCCATGCCCTTGTCAGCTTTTATAGAAATACCTTTCATTGCACACCAAGCATCTAATGTTTCAACTTTTACTGGAGTTTCTTTATACTCTCTAGTAACGGTTCCATTGCTTATAGGCTTTGCAAACGCAACTTGCGCTGTATTAGTAACTTGCTTTGTTGTATTTGCCTTTTGAGCTTCTTTCTCAGCATTTGCTTTAACTTTACTAGCCGCATCTTGTTTTACTAAATCTGCATTAGGCATATCATTGGTTGGCTTATTTTCATTTACTTTATAATTATTTTCTGCAACCTTCTGTTGTGCCTTCTTCTTATTATCTGCACTCTTTTTTGCAGTTATACCTGCAGCTGTAGCAATAACACATAAGCAGACAAATAAAATTACATAAAAAGATTCTTTTTTTATAAAGTTAAAAAACTTCTTAATTACGTTCATTTGAACACCTCCATTCAGTATTATTTCCCGTAATATCCAATTAATTCACTTACAACACGAATTTGTATATAAAAATTTCTATCTTTTTCTACATTATTACCCAATTTTCTCTATTTATTATATTATTATTCCTAATTCACATGATTTAATTCATAAATATTATTCTTTTTCATTATTTAGATGGACTAAAAAATTAGATAATTCATTCCGAATTGAATTATCTAATTTTATAAAAATAGTTATCCTCCCATTAATAATCCTTTGTATTAGTATTATTAATAGGAGGACATGATATCTAGACAATTTATTTTTGTACTTTTACAAGAACTACTGATATCAAATTAAAAAACCCAGCAGAAAGCAACTAGTTGCGCTCTACTGGGTTTTATTGCATCACTCAATTTTATAATTGATATATAAGGGATTTTGGTGCCATTTCTTCTGCATCACTCTGTAATATATATTTTATTTTTCCTATTAAATCTTCTACACCGATATGGGTTAAAATACATCCATTTTCTCCGTGTTAAACTATATTCACACTACATTCACAGATTTCTGATACCATTATTTAGAGCTTTGCTATCATAGCTTCATCTACTACTAATCACCAATGTTAATCTGTTAAAGTTAATTATTTATTTCCATCCTTCTCAGTAAATTCTAAGGAATTTTTAACCTTTGACCTATATATTGTTCAATAGAGAGTTTTTATATTATTTTTAACTTAAGCATTAAATTACGAAAGAAGGTACTTAACAAATGAATATATCAGGAATATTAAATTCACCTTATTTAAACACTATAAATTATAATAGACAATCACAAAAAGTTGATACAGTATCAAGTGCAACTAAAACTCAAAATGCACAAAATATAGATACAATATCAACTCAATCAAAAGCTCAAAGTATACAAAAACCAGATACAATATCAAGTGCAACCAAATCAAATGGTGGAGATCATTATTTTGAGGCTAGAGCTTAACTAAAAAATATCTTTATAAGAACTCTCTTTTCTAAGTATGCAATTTTCAATTCCGCATAATTTTTCTATAATATCCTAGTTTGCATCTAACTTCGAAATGTTAGTACCACTATAATAATGATTCAATATTTCTCTATAACTGTGTCCACTTTTAGCCATTATATTAGCCCCCCATTGGCTCATACCAACATCATGACCATATCCAAAACAAGTTATAGTTATTGAACTCTCATTAAAATCTAATGAAAAATTACTAGAATTTAATTCAAATATCTTTCTAAAATCCACGCCTGTTATCTTTTGACATCCTAATTGAATTTCCTTTACAGCACCAGATACTGTTCTACTCAGGATGGATACAGATTTTTTCACTTGTGCTGATTTTAAATTTGAGTTTGGATACTTAGAATTCACAATATTGATAAATTCATTGATTGATACATTTTTAGAGGCTTTGTACTTAGGAGCTATTTCTTCGCCTTTACTTGGAACAGATTTTAAATATGGTATATCTTCATTAAAAACATCTATTGAATCTTCAGTTTTTCCTGCACTAATTGCAAAATATTGTGGATATTTTATAATGCTCCCATTATAGGTCACAACTTCACCTGCAGTCTCGTTTACTGCTGCTTTTATTTTTTCATAATACTCCTGTGCTTTATTTTGATCCCACGATTCCATTCTTTTATCTTTGTCAAGATAAGCTTGACAATGTACAGTATCACATATATCTGCTCCATTGGCTTGAGAGCACCTTTCCATAATTTTATTTATAGCAAAAGTACGTGCTGCTACTGCCTGTGCCTTTAATGCCTCCTTATCGAAATTAGCAGGCATCTCTGCACTTACTACACCAATTATATAAACTTCTAAATCCATTTCCTCAGTCTTACCACTTGATGCTCTGTAAACCTTAATCTTATTCAATTTAGACTTGGTTACATTAACCTCTTTATCATTAATAACAAATTGTTTAGCAGAATCTTTTCCGTATGCCTCACCCTTTTTATTATCTCCAACAAAAAAAACTATAGCCACTATTACAATAGTTAGTGTAAAAATAATAATCAAATAACTTAACATTATTTTCTTTATTTTCTCACTTGTATTGAATCGCCTCATTAAATATTCTCCTTTTTTTGATTATTGTAATTAATTTATATTCCAACTTTTATAATTTTATTCGATATATAGTAGTTATAGTTATATACTTAAATGCTATTTGAACACCTATATTTTTTAAAATAAAACAGCTATATCAAAGATATAGCTGTTTTGTAGCAGATTATTCATTTATTCTATAAATATCTGCACCTAATTTTCTTAATTTGTCTTCTATTCTCACATAACCTCTATCAATATGATAAACATCTGTAACCTTTGTATATCCATCAGCTACAAGACCTGCTAAAATCATTGCAGCTCCTGCTCTAAGATCTGTTGCCTTAACTTCACATCCACTTAATCTTCTAACGCCTTCTACAAATGCAGATCTTCCATCTACTTTTATATTGGCACCCATTCTAATAAGTTCAGTTGCATGCATAAATCTATTTTCGAATATGGTTTCTGTAATTACACTTGAACCTTGGGCTAGAGATAACATTGTCATCATTTGTGCTTGCATATCTGTAGGAAATCCTGGATATGGTAATGTTTTTATACTAACTCCTCGTCTTTCATTACGTCCATCTACAATTATTGACTTATTATCATTAATTAATTCTATAAGAACTCCACACTCTTTTAGTTTTTCAATTACTGGTCTTAAGTGTTCTTCATTAATTCCATTTACAGTTAATTTGCTTTTAGTTACTGCTGCTGCCACTAAGAATGTTCCTGCTTCAATTCTATCATATATAGGAGTATATCTTGTTCCTTTTAATTCATCTACACCTTCGATAATTATTTGTCCTGTTCCTGCTCCATCAATTTTTGCTCCCATTGTGTTTAAAAAATTAACCAAATCTACAATTTCTGGTTCTTCTGCAGCATTTTCAATTATAGTTGTACCCTCTGCTAAAGCAGAAGCCATAATTATATTTTCTGTTGCTCCTACTGAAGGAAAATCTAAATAGATTCTATTTCCCTTTAATTTTTTTGCTTTAGCTTCTACAAAACCATGCCCAATTTCAATTTCAGCACCTAAAGCTTTTAATCCTTTTAGATGTAAATCGATTGGTCTTGAGCCTATATTGCATCCACCTGGCATTGATAACTTACATATACCGAATTTAGATAACATCGGACCTAAAATTAAAAAAGAGGCTCTCATTTTTCTTATAAGTTCTGAATTTGTATTGACAGGCTTTATGTCTTTTGTATTGATTAAAATTTCATCTGTATTTTTATTTATAATTACTTTAGACCCTAATTCACTTAATACATCTGATATAACAGCAACATCTTCTAACATAGGTGTGTTATCAATGATTAAATCCTCATTACATAAAATAGATGCTGCAATTATAGGCAAAACTGCATTTTTTGCTGAGCTGATATTTACTTCACCACTTAGTTCATTCCCACCATTAATTACTATCTTCTCCATAATGTCCTCCATTAAAATTGTTAATATGTTGCAAATATATCTGGGGTACCCAAAATGATATATGTGCCGGAATTGTAATTACATATAGCATAATTAAGATTAAAGGAATTTATTGTGGCTACTCCTACATACCCAGAATTAATGGGAATTGATTTAATATTTGTGGCTCCAATATTAATCAAATTTGTTTCCAATGTATCTAATTCAGTATCTTTAGATACACCTAGTTTTCCCTTTATATAAGTAAAATATCGTCTGTTTTCACATGTATCATTTGTTAATTCTTCTAATTGTTTTTTAATGATGGTAACTTCTTTTTTATTTGTGTTTTTTTCTGATACAATGCTCATTTCTTTAGTTTCATTTACTCCTATAATAGCTTCATAATTTATAGTATTCTTTTCGCCAATAATTGTTATATTATTTTCATTATAATTTATAGATTTTATTTTACTTTTATTTTTTAAATTATTAACTATTATTTGAGGATTGCATTTATATGTGGAAACTTGTTTAACTCCAACTTCTTGAAAATTCATATTGGGTCCTAAAATTTTATAATAATTGTTTTCATTAATATCAACATTACCTAAAATAAATAAAACAAAAAAGCATAAAAAGCTAATTTTAACAAATAAATTTTTTTTCATTTCCCCACCTCTCTTTTTTCATTATTAGCCTTTTATGTAATTTTTAAACAAAACAAAAAAAAGAATTATGCACTCAGTACATAATTCTTTTAAAACTTGTTTATTTTAATTTACTTGAGACATCTATTCTAGCTAAAGCTCTTGTCAATGCAATCTGTGCTCTTGTTATATCCACACCATCTTTAGCTTCAATTCTCTTTTCTGCTCTTTCTTTGGCCTCTTCTGCTCTTTCAATATCTATATCTTCTGGTAATTCTGCTGCATCGCAACAAAATGTTAGTTCATTATTACCAAACTCTACTACTCCAGTAGAAGTAAATAGCTTATATACCTTATCATTTTCATCAACAAATTCAGTCATTCCCGGTTTAGTAACAGTAATAAATCTTCCATGGTTTGGTAAGATTTCAAACTGTCCACTAAGACTTGTTGATTTAAATTTCTTAGCATTTCCAGAAAATACACTCTTATCAGGCGTTATTAAGGTAAACTTAAAAGTACTCATAATACTATCCCCTTTCTAAGATACTATTTTGCAAGGGTCTTAGCTTTTTCTACTGCTTCTTCTATAGTACCAACAAATAGGAATGCTGCTTCAGGAATATCATCATGCTTACCTTCAAGAATTTCTCTGAATCCTCTAATAGTTTCTTTTATTGGAACATACTTACCTTGCATACTTGTAAATTGTTCTGCAACTGTAAATGGTTGAGATAAGAATCTTTGTATCTTTCTAGCTCTAGATACAATTAACTTATCTTCTTCTGATAATTCATCTACACCAAGTATAGCGATGATATCTTGAAGCTCTTTATATCTTTCAAGTATATGCTTAACCTTTGATGCTACTTCATAATGTTCTTTTCCTACTATTCTTGGATCTAGTATTCTAGATGAAGAATCTAGTGGGTCAACAGCTGGATAAATTCCAAGCTCTGATATACTTCTTGAAAGAACTGTTGTTGCATCTAAGTGAGAGAATGTTGTTGCTGGAGCTGGGTCAGTTAAGTCATCCGCAGGAACGTATACTGCTTGAACTGATGTAATTGAACCATGTTTTGTAGAAGTAATTCTTTCTTGTAAAGCTCCCATTTCTGTAGCAAGTGTTGGTTGGTAACCAACTGCTGATGGTATTCTTCCAAGTAAAGCTGAAACTTCTGATCCAGCTTGTGTAAATCTGAATATATTATCTATAAATAGTAACACATCTTGACCTTTATCTCTAAAATATTCAGCCATAGTTAAACCTGTTAAGGCAACTCTCATTCTGGCACCAGGTGGCTCATTCATTTGACCAAATACTAAGGCAGTCTTATCTATAACTCCTGATTCCTTCATTTCATAGTATAAGTCATTTCCTTCTCTTGATCTTTCTCCAACACCTGTGAATACAGATAATCCACCATGTTGTTTTGCTATATTGTTGATAAGCTCTTGAATAAGAACTGTTTTACCAACACCGGCTCCTCCGAAAAGACCAATCTTACCACCTCTTTGATAAGGAGCAATTAAGTCTATAACCTTTATTCCTGTTTCAAACATTTCAGGTTCTGTTGCTTGTTCTTCAAATGTAGGAGCTGGTCTATGAATTGGATAAAGTTCTGCTTCTTGTAACTTAGCATCCTCATCAATAGTATCTCCTAATACATTAAATAATCTTCCTAATACTTTTTCCCCTACTGGTACAGATATTGGCTTTCCAGTATCTTCAGCATTCATGCCTCTTCTAAGTCCATCTGTAGATGACATAGCTATAGTTCTAACTATATCATCTCCCATATGTTGCTCAACTTCAGCTACTAGTGTAGTTCCGTTCATATCTATATGAACAGCGTTGTAAATGTTAGGAAGAGACTCTGTTTCAAACTTAATATCTATTACTGGTCCTATTACTTGAACCACTTTTCCTATCTTGCTAGGCATTTAGAATACCTCCTTACTAATTTTGTGCTTGTGCTCCACTTACTATTTCAGTTATTTCTTGTGTTATTGCAGTCTGTCTTATTCTATTGAATTTAGTATTTAACGCATCTAATAAGTCATTTGCATTCTTTGAAGCACCATCCATAGCAGACATTCTTGAACTATATTCACTACATTTTGAATGTAGCATTATATTTTGAACTACTGCCTTTAAATAAACATCTAATACATTTTCAACAACCTCTGAGCCTGCTGGTTCTATTAGATATTCACCTTGTGATTTTTTATCACCTTGTTCTAAAGGTAAGAATTTTTTAGTTTTAACTTCTTGTTTAACCTGAGACATAAACTCTGTATAAACTATGTTTACTTCTCCAACTTCGCCTTCTTTATATAACCTTAGCGCATGCTCAAATATTATTCTAGATTCCTTTACTGTTGGCATATCTGAAATTTGAACATATTCAGCTATCGTTTCAAAATGATACTTTCTTACATATGGAATACCTCTTTGTCCAACCACCATAATTACTGGCTTAACTTCCATTTTGTCAGCTTCAGCCTTTAGTTTTTGTACAACATTAGCATTGTATCCACCACATAATCCAGAATCAGAAGCCATAACTATGTATAACTTCTTTTTTGAATTGTTGTTGTTAAAATAAATATTGTCATTTTCAACATCTAAAGATGCTAGAAATTCATTAGTTACCTTTTCTACTGACTCAAAATACTTATTATTAACACTAAGCGCTAATCTTATTTTTCTAAGTTTAGAAGTGGCTACAAGACCCATGGCTTTTGTAATTTTTCTTGTGTTTGTAACTGATTTAATTCTACGTTTTATATCAATTAACCCAGCTGCCATAACTTCCACCTCCTAAAATTTTGCATAGCTTAAAATAAGCTATGCACCTTGTAGAAATATTTTCTTAAATTCATTTATTGATAATTCTAACTTGCTCTTTATCTCATCATCTAAAGCTTTTTTCTCTATTATAGCTTTTGTAAGATCTCTATAGTGAGTATCAACATATTCAAAATATTCTTCTTCAAAACGCTTTATATCACTAACTTTGATATCAGATAAGAAGTTGTTTGTTACAGCATATAATATCATTATTTGCTTTTCAACATCCATTGGAGAATACTGATCTTGTTTTAAAACTTCAGTGATTCTCTTACCTTTTTCAAGTCTGTAACTTGTATCTTTATCTAAATCAGAACCAAATTGAGCAAAGGCTGCAAGTTCTCTATACTGAGCTAACTCAAGTCTTAAAGTACCACTTACTTGTTTCATTGCTTTAATTTGAGCACTACCACCAACTCTTGATACAGATATACCTGCATTAACAGCTGGTCTTTGTCCTGCATAGAATAATTCTGATTCTAGGAATATTTGTCCGTCAGTAATTGATATTACGTTTGTTGGAATATAAGCAGTTACATCTCCTGCTAATGTTTCAATTATTGGAAGTGCAGTTATAGAACCGCCACCAAGTTTTGCTGATAACTTAGCTGCTCTTTCAAGTAATCTTGAATGTATATAGAATACATCTCCAGGATAAGCTTCTCTACCTGGTGCTCTCTTTAATAGTAATGACATTGTTCTATATGCAACTGCATGTTTTGATAAATCATCATATACTATTAATACATCCTTACCTTTATGCATGAAGTATTCACCCATTGAACATCCTGCATATGGTGCTAGATATTGTAATGGAGCACTTTCTGATGCAGTTGATGCTACAACTATTGTATAATCTAATGCATCTGCTTCTTGTAATGTATTTACTATATTAGCAACTGTTGATTGCTTTTGACCTATTGCAACATAAATACAAATTACATCTTTACCTTTTTGGTTAAGAATTGTATCTATAGCTATAGCTGTCTTACCTGTTTGTCTGTCACCTATAATTAACTCTCTTTGACCCCTTCCAATAGGAATCATTGAGTCTATAGCCTTTATACCTGTTTGTAATGGTTGATTAACTGAACTTCTATCTATAATACTTGGCGCATGTACTTCTATAGGTCTGAATCCATCATTATTGACAGGTCCTTTACCATCTATTGGTTGACCTAAAGAGTTTAATACTCTTCCGATCATTGCATCTCCAACTGGTACTTCAACAATCTTGCCAGTTCTCTTAACAACGTCCCCTTCTTTTATACCCTTTTCTGAGCCTAAAAGAACGCAACCTACGTTATCTTGTTCTAGGTTTAGAGCCATGCCGTATACATCATTAGGGAATATTAAAAGTTCACCTTGCATACAATCATCTAAACCGTAAACTCTAGCAACACCATCACCTATTTGTACTATTGTACCTGAATCTACAGTCTGTATATTCTTTTCATACTTTTGTATTTCATTCTTTATTATAGAAGTAATTTCTTCTGGTTTGATATTCATAGACTCACCTCTATTCTCTCTTAAGCATTAATGCTTTCATTTCGTCTAATTTAGATTTTATGGTGCCATCAATGACATCATTTCCAACTTTAACGTATAGACCGCCAATTATGCTCTTATCAATTTCTTGTTCTATTATTATTTTTTTATTATATTTAATTTGAAGTTTATTTGTTAAGTTTTCAACTTGTTCAGAAGTTAACGGAATAACACTCTTAACATTAACATTAATTGTATTGTGCTTTTCAAGATAAATATTCTCCATCTCATTTAATTTTTCTCTTAAGAAAGATATTCTTCCTTTTTCTATAAGAACAATTAAGAAAGATAATAAATCTTTATCTATCTGACCTTCAAATATTCTTGTAAAAAGTTTCTTCTTTTCTACAGTACTAATTTGAGGATGTCTTATTACTTCTTGAAAATTCTCATCATTATCGATAAAGTCGCAGATTTCTCTCAAATCATCAAGATACTCTTGAACTTTACCTTTTTCTTCTGCTACTTGGTAAAGGGCTAATGCATATCTTCTATCTAAAAACTCATACATAATTAGATACCTACCTTAGCTATAAAATCATTTATTAATGCTCTATGCTTTTCATCGTCTATTGACTCTTCAAGAGCTTTTGCTGAGATTAACATAGCTAAATCAACAACTTGTGTTTTAACTTCATGTTGAGCTTTTTCTTTCTCTCTTGAAATTTCTACAGTTGTTCTCTCTAGTATAGCTTTTGCTTCTGCATTTGCTTCTTCTACTATCTCATCGTAGATCTTATCTGCTTTTTGTTTCTTTTCTTCTACTATTTTGTTTCCTTCAACTCTAGCAGTTTGTAATGCCTTTTGATTTTCAAGTAATAACACTCTTGCCTTTTCCGCATCATCTTCTGCTTTATCAATACTATCTTTGATTGCAGTTTCTCTTTCTTCAATAACGTTTTGTACTTTATCAAAGAAAAAGTGTTTAGCAAATAAGACTATAATGACAAAGTTTATCATTGAAAATATAACTATAGACACATCTATTTTCATATATCTCCTGACCTCCCTTCGGAGTCAAATTACTTATAATTAATTACTCACAAAGTTTTTTATTTTTTAATTAAACTTTTTATCAATAAAACATTAATAAATCTTATAGTTTAGCGAATAACATGATTGCTATTACTAGACCGTAGATTGCTGTACCTTCTGCAAGAGCACCACCGATTAGAAGAGTTGATGTTATCTTTCCACTTGCTTCTGGTTGTCTTGACACACCTTCAACAGCCTTACCTGTTGCTATACCAAGACCAATACCTGCTCCAAAACCTGTTAATACTGCAATTCCTGCTCCTAATGCTATCATTATAAAATCCTCCTTAAAAATAAATATTTTAATGTTCTGGAAGTAACTTAATATTAATCATTGTTAACATTAAAAATACAACCATTTGTATTCCACCATCAAATAAGTCAAAATATAAATGACCTATGATTGGAACTCCTACTGCAAAATGTCCCATATTCTTATAAATCAAGTCCAAAATAACTGTACCCGCAAGCACATTACCAAAAAGTCTGAGTGAAAGTGTTGCTGGGAATACTGCTCTTTCCATAATGTTGATAGGCAACATTGGAATAAATGGCTTACCATATCCCAATAAATAATGACCAAAACCCATCTTTTTGATTGCATTTGCATGAATCATTAGGAATGAACATAATGCTAAACCTAAGCAAACGCTATAATCTTTTGTTGGGGGAGTAATTCCAATTAACCCCGTAAAATTCATAAGAAGTAAAAATACTGCCAATGTTCCAAATATCGGTACATAGCTTTCATAGCTATTCCCCATATTAGACGTAACCACACCTTTTATTGTCTTATAAAACATTTCTGCAACAGTTTGCTTCTTGCCTGGAACCTTCTTTAAGTTGCTCGCTAACCAAAGTAGTAAAACTCCGACAATAATCATTATAATCCATTGCACAATTAAAGATAAAGTAATGTTAATATGAAAACTACCGATTGGAATTGAAAATATTGGTTCTATTTCCTCCACCTTATTCACTTCCTCTCTCTTTTCTAAAAAAGCAGATACCTATAGATAAATAGTTGAAAACTATTCCTGCACAGTAGCACAATATATTTATAAGGTTATCCTTAAATAAAAGGGCTGCTAGCACAACAACTATTATTCTGATACTATCTAGAATTATTATTCCTATTTTGTTTATGTTACTTTTTATAAGAAGACCTTCTAGTGTATAGCCTTTTATAATTAAGCTTATATTATACAATAAAAGCCCAGTAAAAAAACTTACACCAGCATCAAACCTCAATGCTATCATTAATACTATTGTAGTTAAAGATCCCAATGTTATGTTTGATTTAGATGTACCAATTAATAATTCTTTCAACTTTGAATTCATAAATAGATTTTCTCCTTGCTCGAGCATGTTCTTATTATATTACTCTAGGTTTCCTTTGTTAAATTCTAATTTTAAAGCATTTCTATCTAATATAGATTGCTATCATAATTTATCTCTTCAGTATTCTTGTTTACTCCTTCTATCTTCAAAAACATATTGGATTATAAACCAAAAAGATTTTTTTTAAATAAGCCTTCATTTTTCTGAATTTTTTCAAAAATGATTTTTTTCATTCTTACTCCAATGTTAACATTTTCATAAAACATGTTTAGACAATATTTTATGCTTTTTTGCTAAAATTATAAGTATTTTATTGTTTTTTATTATAATTTTGTGTTTTATTATAATTTCATGTCTATAATTCTATATTGTTTTAATGAATAATTTAATTTCATTTTATTCATCATGCAATTAATTTTTTTTTAATTTTTAACACTTTGTTAACATTTATAAATATTTTAGTATCAAAATCTTTTTACATTATTCCGTTTTATGTAATATACTTTTTTCTTATCAATCTGAAACTTTAGGTAATTACAATATTTATAGAACTTTTTTATACTGTTCAGTTCAATAATACTATTTTTGATTTTTTTATATCATTATTAATTCATAATTTGTATATACATGTCTCAATTAATTCTTACAAAAATTGAATATGATAGAAATACCTCATAATTAAGTAAAAAAATCAGGTTGGAATTCAAAAAATTCCAACCTGATTTATAAAGAACTATCTTTCAACTATAATAGCTGTTCCTAGTCCTCCACCTATACATAGAGTAGCTAAACCTTTTTTAGCATCTCTTTTTTGCATTTCATGAAGTAATGTAACTAATATTCTAGCACCAGATGCTCCAACTGGGTGTCCTAAAGCTATAGCTCCACCATTTACATTTACTTTGCTCATATCGAATTTTAAATCCTTAGCTACAGCTAAGCTTTGAGCAGCAAATGCTTCATTAGCTTCAATTAAGTCTAAATCTTCTACTGTTAAGTTTGCTTTTTCTAAAGCTTTCTTTGTTGCATGGAATGGTCCATATCCCATTATAGCTGGATCTAGTCCCTTTGATCCGTAAGATACTATCTTAGCTAATGGCTTTAATCCTAATTGTTCTGCTTTTTCTGCACTCATTACTACAAAAGCAGCTGCTCCATCATTGATACCTGATGCATTACCTGCTGTAACTGTACCATCTTTTATAAATGCTGGCTTTAACTTAGCTAAAGTTTCTGCAGTTGTTCCGAATCTTGGGAATTCATCTGTATCAAATACCTTTGGCTCTCCCTTTCTTTGAGGAATAACAACTGGTACTATTTCATCCTTAAATCTTCCTGATTTAATTGCTGCTTCAGCTTTTTGTTGAGAAGCTGCTGAGAAAGCATCTTGTTCTTCTCTAGTTAAGTTCCATTGTTTTGCTATGTTTTCAGCAGTTACTCCCATGTGATAGTGGTTGAATGCATCAAATAAAGCATCGTTGATCATAGAATCTACTAGCTTACCGTCTCCCATTCTTTGACCCCATCTAGCTTGGTTTAATAGGTATGGTGCTTGAGACATACTTTCCATTCCACCTGCTATAACTACATCTGCATCTCCTGCTTTTATTGTTTGTGCAGCTAAACTTACAGCTCTTAATCCTGAACCACAAACTTTGTTTATTGTTAATGCTGATACTTCTAATGGTAATCCAGCTTTAACAGCCGCTTGTCTTGCAGTGTTTTGTCCAAGACCTGCTTGAATAACGTTACCCATGATAACTTCTTCAACACATGCTCCATCAATTCCTGCTCTTTTAACAGCTTCTTTTATAACTAATGCTCCTAAATCTACTGCAGGAACATCCTTTAAACTTCCTCCGAATGATCCTAGTGCTGTTCTTACTGCACTTACAATAACTACTTCTTTCATAAAATATGACCTCCTAAATTATCTTAAGATTATTATTATCTTTACTAGTTTGAGTTCTAAGTATTAGTTTTTATTCATAATGTAATTATAACCATGTTTCATTGTTTTATCAATAGAAATTTGTTAAAAAAAACACAAACTTTTATTTACTCTTTCCACTAGAGATTTTCTCTTATTTTTTAGGCCTACTCAAAGTATTTTTCTATTGCATCAGCTATTCTCTTAGAAGCTAATCCATCACCATAAGGATTAATTGCTCTGCTCATCTTAGCGTACTCTTCCTCATTATTAAGAAGTTTATTAGCTTCTTGTTTAATTATTTCTATATTCGTACCAACTAACTTCACAGTACCAGCTGCCACTGCTTCTGGTCTCTCTGTTACATCTCTTAACACTAATACTGGTTTTCCTAAATGTGGGGCTTCTTCTTGCAATCCACCAGAATCAGTCATAACCATAAAGCACTTATTCATTAAATTATGAGTTTCCTTTGTATCTAAAGGTGGTAATAAATGTACTCTTTCCTTATTTTTTAATTTTTTATCAACAACATCTTTTACAATTGGATTTAAATGTACTAGATATATTAATTCAACATCCTTATTTTCGTCAACAATTTCACTAAGTACATCACAAATATTTTCTATTCCTTCTCCCCAATTTTCTCTTCTATGAGCAGTAATCATAATTACCTTTTTATTCTTGAAATCTATTTT
The DNA here is from genome assembly GCF_024345225.1 of Clostridium sp. TW13. Classification (NCBI taxonomy): domain Bacteria; kingdom Bacillati; phylum Bacillota; class Clostridia; order Eubacteriales; family Clostridiaceae; genus Inconstantimicrobium; species Inconstantimicrobium mannanitabidum. The sequence goes on along the minus strand of NZ_BROD01000001.1, from coordinate 222,246 downwards.
ATTTAATTCATCATTTTCAAAAACATAACCTTCTTTTACAGTATGAGCCATAGCATCTATAACAGTATTTCCTGTCACATATATGTCTTCTTCGGCTACACCTTCATTTAAAAGATTTTGTTTTGAACCTACTGTTGGTGAAAAATGCATGTCAGCTAAAGAAGCTGTTAATTTTCTATTCATTTCTTCTGGAAATGGAAAATACTTATCAAAAGTTCTTAAGCCAGCCTCTACATGCCCAACCTTTATTTGTTGGTAAAATGCAGCTAGAGCACCAGCAAAAGTTGTTGTTGTATCACCATGCACTAAAATTATATCAGGCTTTTCACTTACAAATAATTCTTCTAATCCTTCCAGCACTCTGTTTGTTATACCAGTTAGGCTTTGCTTGGTTTTCATTATGTTCAGGTCGAAATCAGGCACTATTTCAAACAATTCCAAAACTTGATCTAACATTTCTCTATGTTGTGCTGTTACACAAACCTTTGACTCTATTCCTTGTCTTGATTCTAATTCCTTTACTAAAGGAGCCATTTTAACTGCTTCTGGTCTAGTTCCAAATATAGTTAGAACTTTTATCTTCTTCAAAATTATCCCTCCGATTTAATATCCTATTTCATTACTTAATGAATCATCATCATCAATCCATTCTTGGACATCAATAACTTTATATTCTTGTTTATTTTTCCTAATTACCACTGTTTTAATTCCAGCATTTATTATCAATCTCTTACACATTGCACATGAGTTTGCATCTTCTACAAAAGTCCCATCTTTTGCATCTTTTCCTACTAAATATAATGTAGCACCTATCATATCTCTTCTTGACGCACTAATTATAGCATTAGCCTCACTATGAACGCTTCTACATAATTCATAGTGTGTTCCCCTGGGAACATTTTTTTGTTCTCTAATGCACATCTTTAAATCCATGCAATTCTTTCTTCCTCTAGGAGCTCCAGTATAACCTGTTGAAATAATTTCATCATTTTTTACAATTATTGATCCATAATTTCTTCTAAGACAGGTTCCTCTTTCTAATACTGTTTCTGCTATGTCAAGATAATAATTGTATTTATCCCTTCTCTCCATTGTTCACCTCTATCATAAAACTTATACTATTATAATTATACTCAATAATAATGTAAAATGTAAATTCAAAAAATCCACCATCTCTCTAAAGATAGTGGATTTTCATCATATATTATTTTGTTCCAAATAATCTATCTCCAGCATCACCAAGACCTGGTACTATATATCCATTTTCATTTAATTTTTCATCTATTGAAGCTATATATACATCTACATCTGGATGTGCTTCTGTTATATACTTAATTCCTTCTGGTGAACCAATTAAGCATACTAATCTTATATTTATAGCGCCTCTTTTCTTAAGCATAGTTATAGCATCTGCTGCTGAACCACCTGTTGCAAGCATAGGATCTACAACTATTACATCTCTTTCAGCAATGTCTTGAGGCAATTTACAAAAATATTCTACTGGTTGAAGAGTCTTTTCATCCCTATACAATCCAATATGACCAACCTTTGCAGCTGGTATTATTCTAAGCATACCATCAACCATTCCAAGACCAGCTCTTAATATTGGAACTATAGCTGTCTTCTTTCCTGCTAGCATCTTGCACTTTGTCTTGCAAATTGGTGTTTCTATTTCTACTTCTTCTGTATCAAAATTTCTTGTTACTTCGTAAGCCATAAGCATAGAAATTTCTTCTACTAACTCTCTAAAATATTTTGATCCTGTATTTTTATCCCTAACATATGCCAACTTATGTAATATTAATGGATGTGAAACTTGTGTTACTTTACTCATTATAAAATCCCCCTATTTTGAATACTTCTCTTCAATTTTTGCTATCATATCAATTCTTCTTTGATGCTTATCACCTTGGAACTTGGCATTTAAAAATGTATCTACTATATCTAATGCTAGTCCGCCACCAACAACTCTTGCTCCAATTGTTAATATATTTGCATCATTATGTTCTCTAGTTGCATGAGCACTAAATGTATCTGAACATAAAGCTGCTCTAATTCCTGGTACCTTATTGGCTGCAATTCCAATTCCAATTCCTGTACCACAAACTAATATTCCAAATTCAAATTCTTTTGATGCTACTGCTTCTGCTACTTGTAGCGCAAATTCAGGATAATCACAAGATTGTTCAGAATAAGTTCCAAAATCTTTGTATTCAATTCCTTTTGATTTCAGATGCTCTAAAATCTCATTTTTCAAAGCAAAACCTGCATGATCACTACCTATTGCTAGTTTCATATTAATACCTCCACCTTTAAGCATCTTCAAGAAATAAACAAATCATATGCTAGTATATTTGAGTTTATTATTTATTTTCAGATGCTTTATTTAAAAATATATAAAATTTCACAAAAAAAGAAGATTAACAGCAACCTTCCTTAAGTTTTGAAATAATAAGACTAATACATTGTTCTAGTTGAGTATAAGTCTTTTCGTAAGTTTCAATAACTCCACCATACGGATCTATTATTTCCTCATTTAAACCACAATACTCACCTATAGTAAATATTTTGTATTCATATTCCATATTATTTAATTTTAAAATATGCTTCATAAAATCAGTCATCACTAAAACTAAATCATAGTCATTTAACATCGATTTAGTTAGGCCAACTGCTTTTCTGCCACTCAAATCAATTCCTAATTTATTCTTTACAACTTTATAGGAGTGGTCTGAAATTATGCTATTGTTTACAATACTTATGCCCGCAGAACTAGAAATCAAATCAGTATTACATGACAAACTATTAAAAATAGCCTCTGCCATAGGACTTCTACATGTATTACCTGTGCAAACAAATAAAATTTTCATACCGCACCTCCTAAAATTAAATATCTATTATGTTAAATCCAGCTGATTTTTTTAACCTATTCATGACAGCCACTCCAACACCAGATTCTTCAAATGATTCACATAAGATTATATCTACCCCTTTATCATCAAAAGCTCTAAGTGTTTCAAAAAGGTTTTGTGCCACTGTCCCTAGGTTGCTTCTTTTACCTACTGAAATTACATTTTCAGAATTATATTCTGATTTTGTTTCATCTGTTGCCATAACACCAACATTCTTACCTTCAATTATATAATGTACCATTAAATCATTAATCTTTTCAATAGTTTTTTGTAAATTTCCTCGAATTATTATAACTTTTGCTTTAGGAGCATAATGTCTATACTTCATTCCTGGAGCTTTAGGCTTCATATCTTCCTTGGGTTTGTCTAATATTACTGGATCTATATATATTTTTTCATCTATCTCTCTAAGATCTTCTAATGTAACTCCACCCGGTCTTAATATGCATGGTGGATAAACTGAACAATCAATTATAGTTGATTCAACCCCTACATCACATTTTTTTTCTCCAAGGATATAGTCAACTTTACCGTTTAAATCTTCTACACATCTTTCTACATCTGTTGGTGATGGTCTACCAGATATATTAGCTGATGGAGCTGCTATAGGTGTCCCACTTTTCCTAATTAATTTCCTTGCAATCTCATTGCTAGGCATCCTTACCCCTACAGTATTTAAATTTGCAGAAGTTACATTAGGAATACAATCATTTTTTTCAAGAATTATTGTCAATGGACCAGGCCAAAATTTATCCATAATTCTTTCTGCTATTTCTGGTACATTCTTAGTATATTTTTTTAATTCACTTATATCTGCTATGTGTATTATAAGCGGATTATCTTGTGGTCTTCCTTTAGCAATAAATATCTTTTCAACTGCCTCTGCATTTAATGCATCTGCACCTAAACCATATACAGTTTCAGTTGGAAAAGCTACTATTCCACCTTTTTTTATAACATCTGCTGCTTCTCTTATAAGCATGTCTTTATTTTCTGCATTTATAATAGCTATCTTTGTTTCCACAAAAAAACCTTCCTTCAAAATCGTTTATATTTTTTTCTGTCCTCTAGATATCTTAATATTTTCTATGGCATCATCTGTAAAACTTGCCTTAACGCAATTAACATATATAACATTTAGCAGTTTATATTTTATTAAACCACCCTTTTTTATTGCAGTATAATAATATATATTATTGGAAGATACTTTACGTATTTTTTTATAATATGCTTCTACATTAGGATACTTTCTTAAAAAATTTTTTTCTATTATCGGCTTCATATATTTGTTTCTTACTTTAACAGTAGTTACTACGATTATTTCCATATCCTCTTTACAATGTTCCGTATGAACCAAAACAACTTTATCGCAAAGTACTAAGTTCTCATTACGGAAAGTTCCTGTCTTTATCTTCAAACGATTGTTATTACATACAAACCATAAAGCTCCATTATTTATATTTGCAATTATCCCTAACACTATTAATAATTCCAAAATTATTAACGCTAAAAGAAAAATAAATTGCGTCTTTCCGCTTAAGAATACTATTATAGGAAGAAGAAAAAATAATAAAAGCATAGTGGTAATAAAAATATTATTAGATTGTTTTTGTTTTCTGATTGCTTTTTCTATCTCCATAAAACTCCCCCTATATAAATTAAGTGTTTCAAAAAACATTGTTCTTTGAAACACTTTCTAAAATTAATTAAAATTCTGTATTACCCATTGATTGCATCTTCTCAGCTTGATCTGCTGTAATCAATGCATTAATTACTTCCTGTATATCTCCATCTAAGAAAGCTTCAAGTTTATACAATGTTAATCCAATTCTATGATCTGTCATTCTTCCTTGTGGATAGTTGTAAGTTCTTATTCTCTCACTTCTATCTCCAGTTCCTACTTGACTTTTTCTATCCTCAGCAATTCCTGAAAGTCTTTCTCTTTCAGCTTGCTCATATAATCTAGCCTTTAAAACTTTTAATGCTTTTTCTTTGTTTTTAAGTTGTGATTTTTCATCTTGACATGAAACCACAAGACCTGTAGGAATGTGAGTCATTCTTACAGCAGAGTCAGTTGTATTAACACATTGACCTCCATTACCAGATGCTCTAAACACATCTATCTTTAAGTCTTTTTCATTTATTTCAATTTCAACATCATCAACTTCTGGTAAAACTGCTACAGTAGCTGTAGAAGTGTGTATTCTTCCACTTGATTCTGTGTCTGGCACTCTCTGTACTCTATGAACTCCACTTTCATATTTTAACATAGAATATGCTCCACTACCTTTAATCATAAATACAACTTCTTTGAAACCGCCTATATCAGTTTCATTTGTACTCATCAACTCAACCTTCCATCTTTGAGTTTCAGCATATTTTGTATACATTCTAAAAAGATTAGCTGCAAATAATGCTGCCTCATCTCCACCAGCACCTGCTCTTATTTCCACAAATACATTCTTTTCATCATTAGGATCTTTAGGTAGTAATAGTATTTGTATTTCTTTTTCTAGCTCTTCCTTTTTTGCAGCTAAAGATTTAATTTCTTCTTGCATTAATTCTTTCATCTCTGCATCAGATTCCATTGATAACATCTCTTTATTATCATTTAAATCGTCTATTGTTGACGTATATTCCTTATATTTTACAACTATAACTTCTAAATCAGCATGTTCCTTACATAGCTTTCTCCACTCATTTTGGTTAGCCATTATTGAAGGATCTGATATCTTTACCGAAAGCTCGTCATATTTATTTTCTATAAACTTTAATCTATCAAGCATTGTTATATCCACTCCGTACTATTATTTTTCATATTTTTTAATTATACCACAAAATAATACTCTCTATCAACTTTTATACCATAAAACCCCTTGGCACCATTTAGGTAACAAGTAATTGATCAAGAGTTTTTGTAAATAAGTACTGGAGCTAATAATCCTTTGGAAGATTACCTATCACTGTTCTCTCTAATCCTGCTAAATCTTTAACAATTTTTATGTTTCTAAAACCTTGTTCATACATAAGTTGTTCAACATCCTTTCCTTGATCATAACCAATCTCAAAGGCTAAAATTCTTTTTCCTATAAGTACTTCTTTACATTCTTCTATTATTCTTTTGTAAAAAATCAATCCATCCTCTCCACCTGATAAAGCTGTATGCGGTTCATAATTTTTCACATCATCCATTAATGAATCTATAACTTCTTCTTTTATATAAGGTGGATTTGAAACTATTATATCATATTTTAAGTGCTGTTTTTTTATTTCTGATAATAAATCACTCTTTATAAATCTTGCCCTTTTTTCTAAATTTAATCTTTTTATATTCTCTACAGTTACTTCTTGTGGTATAGGATATAAATCAACTAAATGAACTGTAATATTTTTTCTATAATATGCAATAGAAAGTCCTATAGCTCCACTTCCTGAACACATATCAAGCACATTAATGTCATCTTCTTCATCTATTTCTGATAAAACTTCTTCTACTAATACCTCAGTATCCCCTCTAGGTATTAACACTCCATCTTTAACCAAAAAGTCCAGTCCCATAAATTCAACATTTCCTAAAATATATTGCATTGGCATTCTATCTTTTCTCATATGGAGCAATTTTATATATTCTTTCTTTTCTTGTTCTTCTACTTCTTTATCTCCATTTATTATAAGATAAACTCTATCTTTATTTAACACCTTTCCTAATAATAAGTAAGTATCAAGATTATATGTTTCTATATCTACCTGCTTAAGTTCATTGATGCCCAGTTGTATAAGTTCTCTTATAGTAATAATGTTACTCATCGCACATCCCTTCTGCTGCCTTTAAAGCAGCAATAGCTACTTCAATCTGTTCTTGATCTGGTTCTCGCGTAGTTAACTTTTGTAATTTCAATCCTGGTGAAGCAATCATTTGAGCTAATTTAGTATCACTTTTCCCAACCCATTTTATGATTTCAAAAGTAAATCCTGAAATTACTGGAATCAATATTATTCTAAAAAACATCCTTTCCTTAAATGAACCCCAGCCTGAAAATGCAAATACAACTATACTTACAAGCATAACTAAAAATAAGAAGTTAGTTCCACACCTTGGATGAAACCGCTCAAAACTCTTTACATTTTCTGCAGTAAGTTCTTTTTCATTTTCATAACAAAATATAGTCTTGTGCTCCGCACCATGGTATTGAAAAACTCTGTTTATATCTTCAGTCTTTCCTATTAAATACATATATATTAGCAAAATAGCAACTCTAACTAAACCTTCTACGATATTAAGTATTATAACGTTGCTAATTATAGTTTTAAATAAATTAGTGAGTACTGTTGGTAATGCAACAAAAAGAACTATTGCTACTAAAAAACTAATGAGCATTGTAACAGTTGTAATTACACCATTTAATTTATCTCCTAATTTTTCTGTAAGCCACTTTTCAAATTTAGATGGTTCCTCTTCCTCATCTTCAAAAAATTCTGCAGAATAATTAAGAGCCTTAATTCCTTCCCTTAAAGAATCAATAAGACTAATAAATCCTCTTATTATTGGCAAAGAAAAAATTTTATTCTTTTTTGTCCATGGAACTATGTCCTTATACTCTACACTTATTTCCCCATCAGGCTTTCTTACAGCTATAGCAAGTCCATGAGTTCCTCTCATCATGACTCCTTCTAATACTGCCTGCCCTCCTACTTGAGTTTTTCTCATATCCAATACTCCTTCTCAATACAACAATTTTACTGTTCTTGTTGCTTATATTTGAAATAACATTCACCACACAGTGATTGATATTCTACATTATCCATGTTGTCTATAGCTATCTGCTCTCCGCTAAACACATATTTTCCATTTATCTTTCTAGCATTAAAAATAGCTTTTTTGCCACAGGTACAGATAGTTTTCATTTCTTCTATTGAATGTGCTAGTAATAATAATCTTGTACTTCCTTCAAATCCATTCATTTTAAAGTCTGTCCTCAAACCATAACATATTACTGGTATGTTTAATGTTACTGCAATCTCAAACAACTCATCAACTTGTTTTGTGGTAAAGAATTGTATCTCATCCACTAAAATGCAATTGATTTTACTTTTGTTTTCATGTAAATCATTAACCAATTCATAAATATTATCTGTTTCTTTTATAATAAAATCTGCTTTTCTTTCTACACCTAATCTTGAAACCAACTTATCAAAGCCTTTCTTATCTGTTTCCGGTTTTAAGATTAACACTTTCATTCCTCGTTCTTCATAGTTGTATGCAACCTGCATTAAGTGCGTAGACTTGCCAGAATTCATTGCACCATATCTAAAATAAAGTTTACTCATTAAAGTTCTCTCCTCAATAACTAGATTTAATATAGCTTCATTTTTCAATTAGCCACTTTTAAAAAACATATAATCAAATAAGTTGCTAATACTACTTATTTGATTATAACATTTATGTTCTACTCTAAAAAGTTTTTTCATATTTTTTTAGTTATACATCTAAAAATAAATAACAAGACTAAATGCGCTAACGTATAGACTTACTTATTTTTTTAGATATGGCTTATTGACTTCCACCTCAATTACATGCTATACTTGAGAAGTTGTTAAATTGACGTTATATAAAAAAGAGGTGAAATAAATGAGAGAAGGCATACATCCAGAATACCACAACGACGCAGTGGTTAAGTGTGCATGTGGAAATACTTTTACAACAGGTTCAGTTAAATCAGAACTTAAGGTAGAAATATGCTCTAAATGCCACCCATTCTTCACTGGAAAGCAAAAAATTGTTGATGTTGGCGGTAGAGTTGACAAATTCAAGAAAAGATTCAATCTTGAAAAATAGTCAAACAAGAGAAGTGGGAAAGACATTGTCTTTCCCATTTTTGTTATTTTTACGTATGTCTACTTGTTTATTTTAAATAAATATATATAATTTTATATATGTGGTTTTACATTTACATTTTTGATTCTATAGATTATTATTAATTTTTTAAGTAAGGTGAGTGAATTTTCATGAAAAAACTTCTTATACTAACAACTTCTACTGGAGAGGGTCACAATCAGGCTGCTAATTCCCTAAAAGAAGAGTTTTCAAATTTTGATTATGAAATTATTAAATACGATTTTTTCTATAATAGCAGTAAGTTTATAAACAAAGTTGTTGTAAGCGGTTACGAGGTCTCTGCCACTAAAACACCTACTATATATGGGTTTTTCTACCATCTTACTAATTTTAAATATATGAATAATATTTTAGCTCCATGTTTTAAAATAATAGACAAAAACTTAGCAAAATATATAAACACAATAAAACCTGACATAATAATAGCCACTCACCCACTAGCTATAAACATACTTTCAAGGCTAAAAAAGAATAATTCAATTACTGTTCCAGTTATATCAATAATAACTGATTTTGAGGCTCATTATACCTATATATCTAAAAATATAGATTGTTATATTACAGGTAGTAAATCAACTAATTCAAGCCTTATTTCTAAAGGAATAGATGAAACTAAGGTTTTTGATTATGGTATTCCTGTGCGAAGTGCCTTTTATCAAATTTATGAAGAAATAGTAACCACAAGAGATTGTGATTATTTTACTATACTTTTAATGAGTGGTAGCATGGGACTAAGTGCTATATATTCTGTAATAAAGGAACTTGTTAAAAACCCTAGAAAATTAAGGCTTATTGTTGTATGTGGCAAGAATCAGCATTTAAAAAATAAACTAACAAAACATTTTTCACATGATATTCCGAACAAAAAAATACATATATTAGGATACTCAGATACAGTGTCTGAGCTAATGGATGCATCAGATATAATAATTTCAAAACCTGGTGGACTTACTGTTACAGAATCAATTCGAAAGCAGCTTCCATTAGTAATTCCTTTTGTAATTCCTGGCCAAGAAAGTCAAAACACACAATTCTTAATCAATGAAAATTGTGCAATAAAATTAAGGCACATATCAGATGTTAATACTATAGTTAATGACCTCATGGATAACCCTTCTAAAGTATTATCTATGCGTAAAAATCTAAAAAGACTTGGTAGTAATTATTCTATGGAAAAGATAGTTGCCTTGGCAGATAACTTAATTAAAAATAATAACTAATAAAAAAAGAAAGTAATCAAGTATAACAACTTTGATTACTTTCTTTTTTTATATAAAATTACTTAGTTTTTTCAAAATCCAACTTTGAAAATGTATTTACAAATTCATCATTGTTCTTAGTCTTTGATAGCATATTAATAAGATTTTGAGTTATATTTTCTACGTTACCATCTCTGTACATAACTTTTCTAATCGAATATGCCACTTCCTTTTCTTCTGTAGTCAATAGTAAATCTTCTTTTCTTGTTCCAGATTTATATATATCTATTGCTGGGAATATTCTTCTTTCTTGAAGTTTTCTATCTAGATGAACTTCCATATTTCCAGTACCTTTAAACTCTTCAAAGATCATATCATCCATTCTACTGCCGGTATCAACTAATGCTGTGGCTAGAATAGTCAAACTTCCACCACCCTCTATATTTCTGGCTGCCCCAAAGAACTTTTTAGGCATTAGCAAAGCTCCTGGATCCAATCCTCCAGAAAGAGTTCTTCCTGTAGGTGTTATAGTAAGATTATACGCTCTTGATAACCTAGTTAAACTATCCATTAGTATTACAACATCTTTGCCATGCTCAACTATTCTCTTAGCACGCTCCAAAACCATTTGAGCAACCTTGGCATGATTTTGTGGTTCTTCATCAAAAGTCGAAAAGATAACATCTCCATTTATAGATCTTTGCATATCAGTTACTTCTTCAGGACGCTCATCAATAAGAAGAACTATAATTTTAACATCTGGATAATTTATAGATATATTTTGAGCAATTTTTTTAAGTAAAGTTGTTTTTCCTGCCTTAGGAGGTGCTACTATTATTCCTCTTTGTCCTTTTCCTATTGGACATATTATATCCATAAGTCTAGAAGATAAATCCTTTTCATTGTTAGTCTCCAATCTTAATCTCTCTTCAGGATATATCGGAACCAATGTTTCAAAAGATTTTCTTCCAACTGCTTTTTGAGGATGTTCTCCATTAATCTTTTCTACATAAATTAATGCTCTAAACTTCTCGCCTTCTTTAGGTTGTCTAACCTTTCCCTCTAATTCATCACCAGTTCTCAAATTAAATCTTCTAATCTGAGATGGAGAAACATAAACATCATTATCTCCTGTTAAATAATTAGTACATCTCAAAAATCCGAAATTATTAGTTTCTAGTATTTCTAGCACACCTTTAGCTACATCCGATGTATTATTTATCATTTCTTTAAGTTGTTCTTTTTTCTCTTCTCTGTCATTTTGTTCATCGCTAGCTTTTGTACTTTCTTGTGCATCAATTGTTTTTTCTACTTGTTTTGGTGCTATTTTTTCTTTTAAAATCACACCATCTTTTTGAATTGATTTCTGTGTACTATTTGTAATCACTTCAATTAATTCAGCCTTTTTATACTTTGAAATATTTTTTATATTTAGTTCTTTAGCTAAGTCTTTCAATTGAGCTAAAGTCATACCTTCATATGTTTCAAGTGCCAAAACTACACCTCCAATAAATTTAAAAATAACTTGGGAATTTAATAAAGATACCAATTTATATATGATTTAAACAGGAAAAAGAGTCATTTAAGATTTGTATCCGATTAAATAAATTATGTGCCATAAAAATTAGAAATACAAGTATTTTTACAATACCCTTACTATTATACACCCAGATTGTTTTTTTTTATACTTTGATTATAAGAAAAATTTCAGACCACTGAAAATATATCAGTGGTCTAAATTCATTTTACTTTTGATTTTCTATTGTTGCTTTAATAAAATCTTTAAATAATGGATGTGGTCTATTAGGTCTAGATTTCAATTCTGGATGGAATTGAGCAGCTACAAACCAAGGATGATCTTTAATTTCAACAATTTCAACTAATCTAGAGTCTGGAGATACACCTGTAATTGTCATTCCAGCTTCCTCTATTTCTTTTCTATATTGATTGTTAAATTCATATCTATGTCTATGTCTTTCATATATCAAATTATCATCATATGCAAGCTTTGCGAAAGAATCTTCTTTAAGTTTACATGGATATAAACCTAATCTCATAGTTCCACCTAATTCTTCTATATCCTTTTGCTCTGGCATTAAATCAATTACTGGATGTTCAGTATTTTCATTTAACTCTGAAGAATTAGCATCCTTATATCCTAAGATATTTCTTGCAAATTCAATTACAGCACATTGCATTCCTAAGCAAATACCTAAGAAAGGAACTCTGTTTTCTCTTGCCCATCTAATTGCTTCAATTTTGCCTTCTACACCTCTATCTCCGAAACCGCCTGGCACTAGAATACCATCAACACCTTCTAAAATTTCATCTGCATTCTCAGCTGTAACATCTACTGAATTAATCCACTTTATATCTACATTAGCATCATTGACAAAACCGCCATGATTTAAAGCTTCCACAACAGATATATAAGCATCATGTAATTCAACATACTTTCCTACTAAACCTATAGTAACATTTTTCTTTAGATTCTTGATTCTTGATACCATTTCAATCCACTCTGAATTGTCTATGTTCTTACTATTTAGTCCTAACTTCTTTACTACTAAACTATCTAGACCTTCATTATGTAATAAAAGAGGAACTTCATATAAGTTCTCAGCATCTAGGTTTTGGATTACTGAATCAGCATCTACATTACAGAATAGGCCTATCTTTCCTCTTAAGTCCTTAGAAATTTCTTTTTCAGCTCTACAAACAATTATGTCTGGTTGAATTCCTATGCTTCTTAATTCCTTAACTGAATGTTGTGTTGGTTTAGTTTTTAATTCTCCTGCTTTACCTAAGTATGGAACTAATGTAACATGTATAAAGCATACATTTTCTATACCAACTTCATATTTAATTTGTCTTATAGCTTCTAAAAATGGAAGTGACTCTATATCTCCAACTGTTCCTCCAATTTCAGTAATAACTACATCCACATCTCTTTCCTTAGCTACTCTATAAACTCTGCTCTTAAGTTCATTTGTTATATGTGGAATTACTTGAACTGTTCCCCCTAAATACTCACCTTTTCTTTCTTTAGAGATTACTGACCAATATACTTTACCTGTAGTAACATTTGAGTTTTTAGAAAGATTTTCATCTATAAATCTCTCATAATGACCTAAATCTAAATCTGTTTCAGCTCCATCATCAGTAACGAATACTTCACCATGTTGATATGGGCTCATAGTACCAGGGTCCATATTTAAATATGGATCAAATTTTTGTATAGACACATTAAACCCTCTGTTTTTTAATAGTCTACCTAAAGATGCCGCAGTTATTCCTTTTCCAAGTGATGATACAACTCCTCCAGTAACAAACACATACTTTGTTGTTTTCATTATTTATTCCTCCTTACAATTATAAAAAAACTATTGACAAATTAATTTTCATTTATTATAATAACAATTACCACTTTATTAAGATGGCGTTTTTGTTGCCTGAATAACATGTATAGTATAGTATCATACTGATTTTTTTTTTTCAAGTCTTTTTTTAGATTATTTTATTGATTTTTTCTTCCATTTCAAAATACTTATCCCTGAAAGCCTTATTTATAAAAAACTTTTCTTCAGCTTTCTTAACTGAATAAGCTATACTTCTAGTAGATTTCATATCTAATACCTCTATTATTTTTCCCTTATCAAAACAATTATTATTTCGCAATAAAAGCAACGCTATATATTTATTATCTTTATTTTTAGTTAAGCTAATTAATTCCTCCTTGCTTATTGAAAAATACTCACATAAAATATCTATAATTTTAATATACTTTTCTTCCATACTTTCCTCCTAAATTAATTTATACTACATACAAATCAAGTTTCAACTCATATCTAAAGTATTACCGTCTAAATTACTATTAATTCACACAATTCAAAAAAACTGCCAACCTAAAAAAGTTGACAGTTTCACACTAAGATTTAATATTTATTTTTAAATTAGTATTTTGAGTACTTTCTCCGCCTACGATCATTTTGTAGTTTATAAATACTTCTCCACCATTATCATCAACATTTACTTTTAATTCTTGTGTTCTTATCTTTAACTCTAGCATACCATATGGAGTATTGTATAAGCTTACGCTATCTTTATCTTTTTCAAAATGCATCTTCGTAGTTGTTGTTCCTTCTCTTTCTAAGGATACTGAATTATCTTTTATAAATAACTTTGTTTTTGTGCCTTCCATTCCTGATATTTCTGTTTCATCATAAACTGCTGTAAATCCATCCTCATTTTTTACGAAGTGACCTGGAGTTACAACTTCTATCTTCTCATCTTCATCATCTATTTGATTACTAATTATAGAAATAACTGCTTTCTTTTTCATAATACCCTCCCTCACTACAAATAGCTTGTACTTAATTTATATAAATAACTCTAATTTGAAATAAAGTCAACTATTTTATCAAATATTTCTTTGATTTTAAATTTATATTCAATATGAGTTTGTTCTTTTCTATTGTCAATTTCATCATATTCTTTATCATTTAGGACCTTTTTCATTTCATTCTCAGTTTTATCATATGAAACTTGTCCTTTTGTTATATCTATAAAACATAGTGGTGGAAACATTACACACCACCAATTCTGTCCTTTGCCACTTCCTATAATTACCCTATAAGCTTCATAATTTCCTTGTGGCAATGTTATATTACCGTAGGTTTTTACTGGGAAGTTTTCATGTCCTAAAGTTGATTTTACGGTATAATTATACCCATTACTTTTAATACAATTTACTGCAATTTTCTTTATTTCATTATCATTGTCTTTTAAAATCTTTCTACTTTCTTCTATTGAAGAAGAATTTTTAAGCTTAGGTGATATATATTTTAATATCTCATCTCTAACCTTTAATTTCAAACTTTGATCTTCTTTTGTATCACTATTTGCTATAACATGAAATCTTATTAATTTACCACTAATCTCATTTGACAAATCTGTTGCTTCAGTGTCACTATAGACCTTTATTTTATTTAAATTTTCAAAGCCATTACTTGAAGTCACAACCATAACTACTAAAATTATAAAACTTATCATTATTAATACAAAAAATTTTCTTTTCATAATACGTACCCCCTGACATTTTTAATTATTGCCAGAGGATACTTTTTTATTCACATATGATTAAATTGTTCTTGTTATAAATACATCATTATATCTTTTTTTCATAAACTCAAAACATTTCTGCGCTGAAAGCATATTATCAAATATACCAAACACTGTTGGACCACTTCCACTCATTAAAGCTCCTTGAGCCCCAAGAACAATCATATCATTTTTTATGGCCTTTATAACAGGGTATTGTTTTATAGTTACATTTTCAAGGACATTCTTCATATTGTAACATACCAACTTTAAATCTCTACGTTCCATACCTTTGATTATATTATTTATGCCAACATGCCTTCTTATTTTACTTAAATCCAAGTTATTGTAAACTGCTTTTGTAGATACACCAAAAGGAGGTTTTACTACAACTAAAATAATGTTATTAAAATCAGGTAACTTAGTTATTTCTTCCCCAATACCTTCACATAGAGCTGTTCCGCCATCTATACAGTACGGTACATCTGCACCTATTTTCACACCTAACTCCATTAACTCTTGATTAGATGCTCCTACACTAAATAATTTGTTTAATCCTTTTAATATGGCTGCTGCGTCAGTACTTCCACCTGCCATTCCTGCCGCAACTGGAATGTTCTTCTTTACATCTATTAACACACCCATTTTAATGTTATATTTATTTTTGAATAATTCAGCAGCCTTATATACTAAATTACGGCTATCTGTGGGGATATATGGTAAATTACATTTTATCTTTATTTCATTTTCTTCTAATTTCTCTAATTCAATTTCGTCATATATATCTACAGTTTGCATTATCATTCTTAAAATATGATATCCATCTTCTCTTTTCCCAACTACATCTAAGCCAATATTAACTTTGGCATAAGCTCTTAGCAACATAAAATACCAGCCTTTCACGCTTAAAATTACCTTTTTATTATGTTACATGCTTAAGCTTTTGTAAAGTAAAAACATTATTATCTTAGTAAGATTGAGCAACTGCATTTAATCCTTCATCCATTCTTTCTTTTAAATAAGATGACAATTTATCAAAATCTTCATAGAATTCAATTATCAATGTCCCTGGTTTAGAATTATTTATTGCTGCGTCTAATGCATCTAATTCACTTAAAATTATCTTTGGTGACTTAGAATTAGTTTTTGTTACTCCTATTTTCAATAGCTCAGCAACCTCTCCAATTTCTCTACCTCTTCTATCACAATCTTCTTTAATATAAATCTCATCAAAAGCCTTACCACATATTTCTCCTACTTTGGTTATTACTTCGTCACTTCTATCCCCAGGCATACCTATAATTCCTACCATTGATTTATAATTCATACTCTTTAGCCCATCAATTACAGATAAGTAACCATCTATATTGTGTCCATAATCTAAAACAACACTAACACCATCAACATTAAATAAGTTAAACCTTCCCAAATTATCACTTCCATCTCCGTTAAAGTTAGTGATTCCTTTTGCAATCATGCAATAATCTATCTTCATAGCAACCAATGCAGCGCATGCAGCCATAGAATTTTTCACGTTATACTTTAACTTTCCATCGAGTGTTATTGGTATATCTTTAATATCTGCAATTTCATAAATCTTACCGTTATTTCTTACTACTATCTTCTCATTTTTTTCATAGACAACAGGCAGACCTCTCTCTATGTTTCTTTGTATATATTGGTTATTTTCATCTTCTGAAAAATAGATTATTGGTGCCTTTACCCTATCTACAATTGATAAACTCCATTTATCATCTGCATTCATAACCACAAATCCATCTGGTTTTACAGCTTCAAGTACTAAAGCTTTAACCTTACTCAAATCTTCCATAGTGTTAATGCCATCTATACCGAGATGATCTTCTGTTATGTTAGTCAATACAGCTACATCGGCTAAATCATAAGCTAACCCCTGCCTAATAATTCCACCCCTTGCAGTTTCAAGCACAGCTACATCCACATCTTTATTTATTAATATACTTCTCGCTGAACATGCTCCAGTATCATCTCCTATATCTATAGCTTCATCTCCTATAAATATGCCACTAGTAGTAGTCATACCAACATTATATCCCTTAAGAGAATATACATACGAAATCAACCTTGTTGTGGTAGTCTTGCCATTAGTCCCTGTAACAGCTATTAACGGAATATTATCAAAGTTATTTTTATACATCATATCTACTATAGCGCCAGCTACATCTCTAGGCTTTCCTTTACTAGGAAAATGATGCATCCTAATACCTGGTGCAGAATTGACTTCTACAACTACACCATCACTCTTTAAATCAGCTCCTATATCCTTAGTACAGATATCTATTCCACAAACATCTAATCCTAAAGCTTTTGCCACTCTCTCACACATTGCCCTATTTGCTTCACTGATTTTATCTGTACAATCAATTGCCATACCTCCGGTAGATAAGTTTGCGTTTTCTCTAAGATAAAGTTTTTGACCTTCTGGTATTACAGAATTTAATTTTAGATTCTGTTTATCTAAATAATTAATTAATATATCATCAATTTTTATTTTTGTGAGAGATTTTTCATGATCTTCTCCTCTTTTTAAATCCTTATTCAAAATATTAATAAGAGTTTTAACAGTATCCTTTCCATTTCCAATTACATATGGAGGAATTCTATGAGCTACTGCTACAACTTTATAATCAACTACACATACTCTATAATCTTTTCCTTTAACATATTTTTCAATAATGATATCATCACATTTTTTCTTAAGTTCAGAATATGCCTCTACTAACTCTGTTTTATTTTTAATGTTAAGAATAACACCAGTTCCCTTGTTTCCAAATTGAGGTTTTATTACTAGCGGATACCCTATCTTTTCTCCAATTTTTATTAATTCTATAGTATCCACTACTTTATCCCCTTGTGCTACAGGGATAAAATTCTCTCTCAATATTTTTTTTGTAAGTAATTTATCACAAGAAATATCGACCCCTATACATCTAGTGTTATCTCCTAAAGTCGCTGCAAATAGCCTACCTTTTTTCCCATAACCTATTTGATATATACCAGAGTCTCCTAAGTTTAAACTGGGCAATCCTCTTTTTTGTGCAGCTTCTAATATAGCTTTGGTAGACTGACCAACGCTATCATGAAGCAATATATTTTTTAAATATTCAAATCTTTTATTAAAATTAATCTTGTTTTGATTGATTAGTGAATTTATTATATCAATAGCTAAATATGCTGCATTTAGTGCTACTCTTTTATATTTGTACTGAAAAATTATATAATATATATCACCTTGTATTTCTCTTGCTTTTCCATAAGCTACGTCTATACCTAGTTTGTTTTGTATTGCTATAATCATATGTTCACAGACATGAGCTAAATAAGTACCTTCCTTTAATCTTTTCACAAATCCACCATCTTCATCTATTCCACATCTATGAGTTTTTAATTCTGGCAGCATATCAACCAAATGCTTATTAAAGTCGGGTATGTTCTTTGTAGGGGTTTCACAATATCCTTCTAAATCTAAATCTAGCCTTATACACGTTTTATGCGAGTATATGTTCTTGCCCTCAAAGACTTTTTCACTTATTATTTTCATTCTTTTCTTTTGCCTCCTCAAAGTGTACCTTTGCTGTTAAATCAAACATTTTATTTTTAGTTAATACATGAACTTTTACATTATACATGCTTAATATTTCGTCACTAAATTGTTCAGACACGTTGCTATAAGTAATTTCACTACCATCAACAATATAAACTGAACCATTTCCTATTACTTTTAATTTATTTTCTTTATTTACAACTATAGCTGTATCTTCATCTATCCCAATGCCTAATATCTGTGGATTCTGTGCAACAGCAGCTAATAATCTTCCTATTCTGCCACGTTGAGAGAAATGTTGATCAATTATAACCTCATCTATAAGTCCTAACCCTGGTGCCATCTTTATTGTACATTTTCTAGGTGAATCTTCATCCTTGCCACCTATTATCATGGTAGTGCTCATAACAGAAGCCCCAGCTGAAGTTCCTACAAAATAACATTCTCTCTTACTAGCTCGCTTCATCTCATCATATATAGGGGTTCCTCCTAATATACTAGTAATTCTAAGTTGATCTCCTCCAGTAAAAAATATTAAATCTGCAGTTTTAATTAACTCTATATTCTTTTGATCAAATGCATCTAGTCTCTTATCAATATTTAATGTTTTTATATTCGCAACTCCTAGTTCTTTGAATACCTTATTGTATTTCTCTCTAGCCTTTTTAGGTTCCTCGCTAGCTACTGTCGCAACTACTATTTGATCTTTTGACACATCTACTAATGAGACGATAAATTTTAATATTTCCTTATCATGTTCTTTATCTTCTGCGCCTCCAATAATTATTAAACTTGTATCTGGATTCTTTTCCAACAAATCACCCCACAATCTAACTTCTTTTATTTTATCCATATAAAAAAATATTTATTCAAATATTTTTACACATCTTCATTTTTAAACACCTAAATATGTGCAAAAAACTGCAAACAAAAAAATCTGTGCTACTAGAGAGTATTCTCTAAAAGTAACACAGATATTCTTTAATTTAGACATCTTCAAAAATAAACAAGCCATTGTGATAGACATTGTGACTTATTATATATTGCTAAATGCCTTATTTTATGCTATTAATGCTTTTCCTGGTATTATTAATTTATCTCCAACTTCTATATCCTTTTCTTCTTCTAAATCATTAATTTTCATAATGTTATCTACAGTTGTATTGTATAGTTTTGCTAGATCCCAAAGAGTATCTCCTTGTTGTATTGTGTATATAGTAACTGAATGTTTTTTACTAGGAACTTCCCCATCTAATTCTTCTATATCTACAACACAATTCTTCTTTGATTCTCCCCAAGCTCTTACTGCTGTATTAACTACTGCTTTTACAGCTATAGTATTAGCTTCAATTGAAGATTGAATATTATCAATAGAGCACTTTACAACTGCTTTAGCATTAGAATTAGAAGCATCTAAATCCATACTTGTATTGAACGGAATTTCTCCATTTATTCTGTTCATATTCCCAGTTTCATCGACTCTATATATAACCTCTACCTTAACAAATCCTTCAACTTTAATCTTTCCATCCTCTACTTTTTTATCTAGAACTTCAACCTTTCCTTTGCAATTTATAACTTCTACAGGCTTAGAGTCCTTATCTGACATATATAAATTATCCTTAACAATAGATTCTAGCTTTGAAAATCCTAATAAATAAGACAACTCTACTTCTTTTCTTTTAACATCAATTAATGCATCAGTCATATATGCATCATCTAATACCTCTACAGTTAACTTGTCATATACCTTTAAGTTAACTTGTATAGCTCCCTCTAAATCTATTATTCTCTTTTCACCTAAATCATCTTCTTCTAAAGCACATCTCGCTTGGATTAAATTAAAATCATCTAATATAGTCATATTAGAATCCATAGAATCTGCATCTTCTTCTTTGCTTACGAAAATATCTTCCTCAAGAGAGTATAGCTCACCAGAGTTCTTTCCCTTATAAATAATATTAAATTTTACAAAGCAAGAACATATAATTTTTCCATCAGAAATTTTTACATCCTTCTTGTGCAATAATCCAACACATTTTACTATGCTATCTATTTCATTTTTCTCTGACCCTATAGTAATTTTCTCTTTACCTGCCATATCCAAGTTTTTCTCGGCTACTATCTTGTCAAAATTTTCTACCTTTTTCTTCATTTCTATATGGTCATCTGCCTCTATATCTTTTACAACATCTATACTACCTTTATTATAAATCTCATATACTAGATTAACGATTCCTTCTAGCCCAACTTTTCTCTCATTAATTATATTTGCATAAATATGTTCAATATTGCATTCAACTTCACATATCATATTATGTTCCAAGCCAGATATGTCAATATAATTTGCAAATTTATCATTGTAAGTTACTGTGTGTACACCTAATCTTTCTTCTTCCTTTGTTAGATACATAACATCATATTGAATTTCACCTTCTACAAGAAATTTATCATTCAATGTTTCAATATTATTTATTACTGGTTTAGCATCAACAGCTACTACCTTATACACGTCAGGATGTGTATCTGGTATTAAATATTCCCCTTTCACTACATTTTCCCAATTGCCTTCGTTAAATAGTTTTTCAAAACCAATATTTTCCTTTATTATATTAATATTTTCCATAGCTTACCTCCCTATATATATTTCTACTTATATATACTTGGTTAGCTTATTAAATATTCTTATATGTAAAATAAAAAATATATATTTTTTAGGCTTTGATTTTAAATCTAAACGCATTTAATATATTTTTCAACAATTTTTTTGAAAATAATTGTTGACATTTATTTAAGTATGTCGTATTATAGTAATTGGTTATTGACCATATAACCTCTCATAAATTCTCAATACCCTTTTATACCATAGTTGAAAGATGGCAACCCACCGTCTTTCTTTTTTTTGTTTAATTATAATTTAAGTAGAATTAAATCCCTAAAATCATCTGAGCAAACTTCAATGATTTTAGGGATTTATTAATAATGTAAAACATTAATTAGTCTATTGATATAAAAACCTAATGAAAAAACATTAAGTTTATCATGCAAAAACTAACTGTACTGTCTTAGTCAAAACATCTGAATAACTAAATGTTACCGTTCTTTGGGTGTCACTATCTAATCTTACTACAAATATACTAGGGTATGCACTTTCAAGTGTTCCATTATTGACTAATACTTTTCTTCTACCACCATTAGCCTTCAAAGTAACTTTTTCTCCAAGATGTCCCTCTATGTCTTTTCGGATAGAATATAATGTTCTTATTTTTTCCAAAATTAACACCCTCTTTCATTTTATATTATAAATAATATTTCTTCTTTTGTCAAGTAAATATTATATTTTATCACCGCTTTAACACTTTGTCAATGTTAAAAAAATATTAATTTTTCATTAATATCATGTAATATATTGTGATTTAGGGTATCCTTCTCTGTATTTCCCCCTTGTTTGTAATCCACCTATTCCTTTATTCCCTGTTATCGTATTTTCAAGTACTTCAGATATAGATACCACTTTATCAATTCTTGTATACGCTATTTTTTCGCACACAAACACAGGATCCAAACAATGAATCAACACCCTATTAGGAGAACTAGCAAAATTAGCCCCTGCATCTAAAATATTTTCATAGCATGATTGACAAGCACCTGCAAATATAACAAGTTCATCATAACTAGAATTGAAACTTCTAAGTTGTTTTACAGCCTCAATAAAATATTTGGAATTTCTGTAGTTATTGAGATTAAGATAATCTTTAGAATTCCTAAGCAATCCATCGTGACCTGTCAAAACTACTATATCTGGTCTTATTTCTTTTACTATATCTACAACTTTGCTTGACTGTTCACTCTCTGCTATAGCTCTCCCTACAGCATCTAAATTTAATTGCTTATATACTTTCAGACATGCATTTAAGTAATTGTTATCTCCATCAATGTGTAGAATTTTCCCTGGCCTTCCGAAAAATAATTCTTCTTTTTGTTCGATTTTGCCAACCTTAGTAAATCTAGTT
Organism: Clostridium sp. TW13; assembly: GCF_024345225.1. Lineage (NCBI taxonomy): Bacteria > Bacillati > Bacillota > Clostridia > Eubacteriales > Clostridiaceae > Inconstantimicrobium > Inconstantimicrobium mannanitabidum. Next base: position 199,543 of record NZ_BROD01000001.1, on the reverse strand, counting down.
CCTATCTCTGCTCGATTAATCATTACTCTCTTTATTGTTTCATTAATTCTAGTATTAAATATTTTATCTTGTTCACCTACATAATCGCTGTCTACCTCTTCTAAATCTTCTGTTTTAGCATCTGCAATTATTCTTATATTTATACCCTTCAATACATAAATAATTTGATTTTCTTCTTCCCTTATATCAATTATTTTAAAAGTAACATCTTTTCCATAAGATTTCCTTACTACTGTATCTCCAATTTTCATAGATTTTCTCCTAAAATTACTCTATTTAATATAATATGATTAGGCTTATAATTTTGTTATTGAATTCCTCCAAAATAGCATTATATATAACTAAATAAAGATACCCCAAATTTACATTTAAGGTATCTTTACTTACACAAATATATATTTTTTTATTCATATATCCTCTTAAATTCATTGATGAATGTTAAGTAGAAGTCCTTCTCTTCAAATATGCTATCAATCTTCTTAAGCATATTTGTTCTCATAGAATTTCCATCATTATAGTAATATCTATTAGCTAATCTCCAAAACCTTTGAGGAAATAATAGAAATGCATATATAACCTTGTATTCACTTTCTTTTATTGGTGAAACTTCATTATATGAATCTAATATAGCTTTAGCATATTCAATATTCCACTCTACCCTTTTCAACACTTTAACAATAAAATTAGCAATATCATAAGCTCTAATCTCTCTCTTGCAATAATCAAAGTCTATTACATATACATTATCATCTTCAGATAAAATTATATTATGATAAGTAAAATCATGGTGACAGAATATCTTATTTTCCTCAGCCTCAGCGCTTAAAATAAAATAGTCTGACTCATTTAAATTCTCATAAGCCTGCTTACCTAGTTCCTTATAAAATTCCATATTCTTTAAGTATTTTAAATCAAAATCACTTTTTATATTTTTCTTTCTACACATGTCTCTCATCTTATCAAAGGACTTAATCCTCTTTTCCATTATCTTAGGCCATCTTCCTATATCTGTTTTTAATGTTGAATTTTCAGGTGGGTCATACCCCTTTGAACATTCGTGTAAATTTGCTAGAGTCTTAGCTGCAATCTTTACATCTTCTATGTTATTGAAATCACATTCCCTACCTGGTATCCATTCAGATAATGTATACAAATCCTCGTTAACTAAAGCAAATGGTTCACCTTCAACATTTAAATCATATTTATCAACATATGGAAATCCATTATTAATTAAATGCTGCTTGGCACCATAAATAAATGCTAATTTTTGTGGTCCATAATTTATCTTTTTTAAGCATTTGTCCCCCTTTTCAGTCTTTATATGATACACTCCTTTTTTAGGCTTCAGATCTAGTATTTTTATATTGAATTGTCTTTCTATTTCAAATTCTCTCATCATAGACTCCCACCTCCTTTATATTTATATGTGGCAGTAAAATTATTTATTAACATTTTTTCACATTAATTAATATAATAAACTATAATCACTGTACGAGGGTTTTCTATGAATATTGCTATAGATGGCAGAGCTGCAAAATGGTATCGTGGAACTGGTATTGGAACTTACACCTATCAATTAATAAATAATATAAATCAAATAGATTTTCTTAATTCCTATACAATTTTTATGCCTGAAAACATAACTTTTGATAAAAAATTAAGAGATAATTTCACTCAAATAAGTGTTAATCAGCAATCTGATTCAAACTTTTGGGAGCAAGTCGAAATACCTAATATATTAACAGACGATAATATAAATATCTATCACGTACCTCAAAATGGTGTTGGTTTGTCAGATAATATTAACTGCAAAAAAATAATTACTCTACACGATATTATTCCATTAAGAATGCCAGAAACATGCTCAGAACGATATCTTAATATCTTTCATGAGGCTATTCCTAAGATGATAAAAAATATTGATGGTATCATAACTGTTTCTGAATTTTCTAAAAATGATATCTGTAAAGAATTTAATTATCCTAAGGAAAAAGTATTTGTAACTTATTTAGCTGCTGAGGATATATATACGCCTTTGAATTTACATCATTGTAAAAATATATTGAATAGCAAATACTCTATTGATTCTGATTATATATTATATGTTGGTGGCTTTAGTCCAAGAAAAAATATACTATCATTAATAGATGCTTTTGCTTTACTTCGTTCAAAATATAAAAAAGATATTAAACTAGTTATAGTAGGCAATAAAGGTATTTCTTATCCTATATATAAGAAAAGAGCTGATGAATTAAATCTATCTTCTGATATAATTTTCCCAGGATTTATTCCAATGTCTGATATGCCTATTTTTTATAATTCAGCTAAACTCTTTGCTTATCCTTCTTCTTATGAAGGTTTTGGATTACCTCCACTAGAAGCTATGGCCTGCGGTACACCAGTTATTGCGTCTACAGAAACTTCTATCCCTGAAATTTTACAAGATAACGCTCTTCTTGTTAATCCTATGGATACTAACTCACTGGCAGAAGGTATGCTTAATATCTTGCAAGATAAATCACTTGCCTCAAACTTAATTACCAAAGGACTTGTACATGCTTCAAGATTCAATTGGAAAAAAACTGCTTATGATACCTTAGAGGCATATAATCATATTGCCTATGATACAAGTAATTACTAACTTTATATGTTATTAAAAATAGAAGGTATAAATTCTAGAATTTATACCTTCTATTTTATATTTATTTGCTATTTAAAGTTTGAATTCCAAAACTGTACTTTTTGCTTTTCCTGTTCTATTTTTGTATCCATCAATGAAATAAATGTTTCTTGAGTCCAATTCTTTCTTTTATAATAATAGTTAATTATTAGTTCAACTATTTCTTTAGGATACCTTAAAAATACTTTTAACAACTTCTTCTCTTCTTCATCTAGTCTATTTATTGCTTCATATTCAGCAATGATAATTTCATACATTTCTTTATCATAGTCTGTACTTTTTATACTTTTCACAATAAACTCTGCAATATCCTTTACTCTATAATCTATGCTACAATAATCAAAATCTATAAAATAAGCTTCTTGATCTTTAATTAATATATTATGATAAGCTAAATCATTATGGCATAAAACTATAGCTTCCATATTTTCATTAATCCTCTTTAAGTTAATTGCTTGTATCATAGAATCACAAATTTTTAGTTCATTTATTATATAATTAACTTCACCTAAAAATCTTGTATCAAATTCATCCTTATACTCATAATTTAATACTTGTAATTTTAATCTCTCTAACTCTGCTATATTACTTGGGCATAGATTAATTACTTGATTATAAGTTTGAAATTGCTTAGAAACTTTATCTTTTATTCCGATTCCAGCCCTGTGTAAATTAGCAATACCTCTGGTGGCTAACTGTAAATCTATTGGATTTTCTACAGAGCATTCTCTTCCTTCTATTAAATTAATTAGCACATAAGATTTTCCCGCATATTCAGCAATATACTTTCCATCTTTAGTTTTTTCAATTTCAAGAATATAATTAAATTTTTTTCTAATATACTCTAAACTCTCATTCAAAAATTCATTAAATTCCTTTGTGTAATTAACTCTTTTTAATATATATTTTTTTTCGCTACTATTAATTATAAATACCTTTCGTAATGGATATAAATCCTCTATTTTTAATCCCCAAATATCAAATAATCTAATATCCAAATCATATTCTGCAAGATACTCCCTGTAAATATATCTTACTTTATTCAAAATTACCACCCTTTACTTATTATTTATAACTAGGATTTTAATTTAGGCATCTTCAAAAAATAAGTAAGTCAGTATATATATTTGAACTTGCTATTTATTTTCAGATGCCTTATTGATATATAGATATAATTTATTCTCATACTGCTGAACTGTCCAAGGCTTTTTATCTTGTCTTTTTTTGTCACATAATTTCATAAATTCCAAAGGATATTCTAGAATTGACTTAATGAAATCTTCGCTACTCTGCTCTAAATCTTCTTGTCTAATAAATTCTTTTATCACTTTATTACAATCAAATTTTATGTTTCTTCTCTTCATTCTAAATAAAAAATTAATCATATCCCATTCCACCATATCTAAAGTTATCTTCTTTAAATTCTTAACATTTATTTTTTTATTAAGAAATAAATTTTCACTACTTCCATCTCCTATGGATAATTCATTTCTATTCATAGATCTTAAAATCAACTCTAGATAACCACAATCATTTTCTGCTTTCTGCAAAGAATATTTTGCTTGTTGAAAAATGCTTGAACAATTTTCTATTAGTGCATTTTCAAACTTATCCGTTGCCCCTCTCTCTCTAATTTCATTAAAATAACGCTCATTTCTCTTTAACTGAACCTTTAATCTTTGAAATCTTTTCCCCAAATTGCTCTCTAGGATTAGTAAATACTCACCATTAACATTTTGAGCCGCTTTATGAAATTCTGATATAATCTTAACTTGCTTTAAAATATCATTTTCATCATAAATAATATTTCCAGACTTCTGAGGAGAATATTCCATATTCAATTCATCAAGCAATTTATAGATTAGCTCCATAATATCAACTCCTATACTTTATAATAACTAAACTCCTCTACAAATTCTTCTCTATCCTTAACATCTTCCCTATATTTCATTAACTTTTCTATAAAAAAGTCTTCTTCCCATGGCTGCATCTCCCAATAATATTGAAGTCCTATCTGCCAATACTGCTGCGGAAATTCAATAAATGCATCCATTATAGGTATATCCTCTTTCACAATCTCCTTGCACTGTCCATAGCTATCCAAAATAATCTTTGTTGTATTCATATCCCACTTTCCATCCTTCATAGTTCTAATCATTAATGAACACAAATCATGAAGATGAGTATCTAATATACAATAATCAAAATCTATAACTGTAATTTGTCCTTTTTCATCAATTAAGATATTATGATGTGCATAGTCATGATGACAAAACCCTAATTTCATAACCTCTTTATTCATGTATTCAATATAATTACTTTTCTCAAGCTTTTCCAAAACCCTGTTTACTCTTGATATTTCTCCCTCTATCATCTCTAAATATAACTTATCAAAATTAGATTTTTTTACTTTCTGATAAATACGTTTCTTAAAATCTAATATTTCTTCAGCTCTTGTAGTAAATATCTCAATCCATCTTCCCCAATATATCCTAGGATTCATATCTTCAGTAATTATAAAACCTTCACTGCAATTATGAAGTTCAGCTAATTTTTTAGATACACATCTTAAATCAAAGGGATTGTCATAGTTACTTAGTCTTGAATATATCCACGGAATTAGATAAGCATAACAATCACCAAATTCTATATAATCTTTATGTTCTTTAGTTTGTACAAACCTTGGCACACTTTTAAATTCATTTCTTTGCAAATGATTCATTGCCTCTAATATGAAATTTAAGTGTTTTCTCTCATATCTAATTATTTTTAATACAAAAACGCCTTCATCCGTAACTATCTTATATATGTTTTTTAATTTATCATAATTAATTACTTTTAAATCATATTGTTCTTCTATTACATCCTTTACCTTCAATATCATAGGCCTCCATAAATAATCACTATATAGTATATGATTTTTTTCATATTAAGTTCACTATTGTATTTATTTTGAATATTAATAATATATAAATCGTTTATAAGGAGTGAATTAAATGAAAATATCAATTGATGCTAGAAGTATCAATTGGGCCAAAGGCACTGGAATAGGAACATATACTTACAACATAATACAAGAACTAGGAAAAATTAATAGTGCTAATGAGTATCTGCTTTTTTGGACTCAAAATGATTATAATAGTATATCAAAAGAAATATTTAGAACAGTGATGACCTCAAATAAACATAGCCGGTTCTTTGATAATATATATATACCTAAATATATTGCAAAAAATAATATTGATTTATATCATATTCCTCAAAATGGAATGGGACTTAATTCACAAATACAGTGCAAAAAAATAGTAACCATTCATGACCTAATTCCATATGTGATGCCAGAAACAGTTGGAAGTGGATATCTAAAAAAATTTTTGGAAAGCATGCCAGAGATTATAGGTTTATGTGATGGAATTATTACTGTTTCTGAATATTCTAAGTCTGATATATTAAAATTCTTTCCTTCCTTTGATAAGGATAAGATTTTTGTAACACCTTTAGCTACTAATGAAAATTATCATGTTTTAGATAGATACAAGTGCAAGAAATATGTACAAAATAAATTTGATTTTAGCACTGATTACATCTTATATATTGGTGGCTTTAGCGCTAGAAAAAATGTTAAGCATTTAATATATTCCTTTAAAAAATCTTTATCTAGCCTGAATAAAGAAATAAAACTAGTATTAGTAGGTGCATTAAGAGATGAAGGAGAGGCATTAAAAAAATATACCTCTTATCTGCATCTAGATGATCATGTAATATTTACTGGCTATGTGAATGATGATATGTTACCTATATTATACAATGGATGTGATGCTTTTATATACCCTTCTCTTTATGAAGGATTTGGTCTCCCACCTTTAGAAGCCATGAGCTGCGGAGCCCCTGTTATAACGTCAAATACAACTTCTATACCTGAGGTAATATCTGACTGTGGCATGCTAATTAATCCACATTCAAGAGATTCATTAGCTAAAGCTATCGTAAAGCTAATGAATGATCCACAATTAAGATTAAAATTAAGTATATTAGGCTTGAAACATAGTGAGTCCTTTTCTTGGAGTAACACTGCCATGAATACCATAAAAGCATATAATGCCGTGTTAAATGAAGTATAATGAAAAATGAGTATAGTACTAAAATAAAGCACTATACTCATTTTTCATTATTGAATCTCTATTTTCTTTTATAAAATTATTCATTTTATTTATAAACTTAATATCTTCTTCTTTAAGAATTATATTAGACATTCTATCTAATAACTTATCTTCTCCTAATCCACTAAATGAATTATCAAAAACCTTTCTCATATATACAGTAGTATTAGCCGAATATATTCCATTATTTTGTATTGCTGAAATAGAATTTTCATCATTTACAACATATTTAATAAATTCTATTAATCCCTCAATGTTTTCTCCATTATTGGTAACCAAAAGATTGTTTCCCTCTAAACTAATAAACTTATCTCCGCCTGCTTCTGTAGTAGGTATATTAGAAACTACATAGCCCTCTACTGATGATTTTTTATTTAGTTCTATAGCTTCTTTATAAGATCCTATACTTGCTACTCCAGTAAATTGTTCATTAACTATTTTAAGTGTATTTGTCTTCTTTAATTGATTTATAATAGATCCTGCTTTTTTAACCGCTAAATCTGCATCATTAATTAAATTAAAATTTTCATCACTTTGTTTAAACTGTCTTACAAGTATACTAATAAATTCTGTTTCTTGATTTGATGTTATCTTGAAAAGAAAATCGCCACCTTTTGATTTAGAGTAAATCTGATTTCCTATTTTTATAGCATCCTGCCATGTGTTTATGTCAGACGCTTCAAACCCGTACTTTTCCATCTTAGCTTTATCAATTATCATAACCAATGGTCTGCAATCTATAGGTATACCGTATATCCCTTGGTTATTAATTACTTGGTCAAGTCTTGCTTCAGTAAACTTTTTCTTAATCCCATCAATATCAGAAGAAATATTTCTAAAACATTTACTATTATAGTTTATAATATCTATCATATCACTGCCCTTAAATAATACCGCTGATGGCAATTCTTTTTTATCTATAGCAGTTTTCAAATTTTCTTTATATTTAGTAATATCCTCATTTTTTATATTAATCTTAATTTTAGGATTTATTTTCATGAACTTACCAGCTATCTCTTTTAAATATGAATAATAATCTCCATAGGCCCAAATATTATAATTTCCTTCTACTACTTTATCATCTTTAAATGTATTTACACTACATGATATTGTTGTGAAAGAGAATATAATTATCATTATAAGGGCTGCAGCAATCCTTTTCATAAGCACTCTCCTGTATTATATAAATAAACCTAATAATATGGTTCATACACTTTCTTTTAATATCATAACTTAATGTATTAATTAAATCAACTTTTACCAACAAAATATACAAAAAATTCTATGGGTAAAATTAAATATACCCATAGAATTTTTTGTATACATATGCTTTTAGCCTTTAGCAAAGGCATCATTTCCTTTACTGTTAAAATCTGTTTGCCAAGCCTCATCTGCTACAGGAGCAAAATCATTAGCTAACTTTTCTAACTTATGCTGAAATTCAACATCATTAAGCATTGCAGCTGCACTAGGATCTGTTGGATGAGCGCCACTTGCTTTAGCTACTTCTCTAATTACATGAGGATTATCAATCATCATACATGGTCTAAGCATATTTTTATTATATGGTTGACGCTGTCTAAGTTCTTTAAACATACTTCCTCTAAATACATCAATCAGATCTTTATTTCTAATGTTGTCCACTGAAATGTGAGCAAAAATGCAAGGTTCTACATCTCCATTAGAATTTATGTGACAGTAATACTTTCCTGCAATACAGCCTCCCACATATGGAGCATCATTAAAGAAATCTATTGTAAAATATGGCTTTGTTGTTCTTATCCTTCTTGTGCTTCTTCCAAGTTCAATTCTTTGTTCAGGTGTAAGCATATTATCTACATTTGGTTTTTCTCCCACTGGCATATAAATAAAATACCAACTCATTCTTGCACCTTTCTCTATAAGCATATCAATAAAAGCATCTGAAGTTACTGTTTCTACATTATTTCTTGCAGTTGCTGAAGAAACTCCAAAAGGAACTCCTCTGCTATTTAAAAGATCCATTCCCTTCATTACTGTATTAAAAGTACCAGCACCTCTTCTTGCGTCTGTCTCTTTCTCGAACCCTTCTAATGAGAACATTGGCATCACATTACCAAGTCTAGCCATATTATCTGCAACTTCATCAGTAAATAATGTTCCATTTGTAAATGGAACAAACTGTATATCACTATACTTTTCATATATTTTCCACATGAAGTCAACAAAGAAAGGTTCTCCACCTAAAACAATTATAAAATGTATTCCTAAATCGTGCGCTTGTCCAACTATTCTATCAACTTCTTCATAGCTAAGGCCAGATGTTTTATCATATTCTGCAGCATAACAACCCACACATCTCTTGTTGCATCTCATAGAGGGACTTATTAATAAAACAAATGGTACCTTTGTATCCTCTTTTTCCAACCATTTAGCCCTCTTAGGCACTCCACTCCAAATAGCGTTAGCTAAAAAGTTTGTAAAAAATTTTTTCAAACAATTTTTATTTGTATTTTTTAAAATATCATTAACATATTCATTTACAGACGGTATATCTCTATAATAGCTTTGAACATTCTCTATTCCTTCTTTTGAATCATCATCCTTTGCCAAAGCCTTTATTAATGAGAATATTTTGTCCACATTTTTTTCTGGATTTTTATCAATTATTTCAAAGACACTTTTAACCACTGTTTCCTTAGCATATTTCTCTAAATTCTCAACTACTTTCATATTAATCCCCCTAATTCCTAATTATCAGATTATTTATACCGACTGGTCATAATACAACATTACACCTTTATATCTTACAACTCAACTTACGGCAAATTCTCTGTTTGCTTAAATTTAGGTAAATTACATATTAAACTAATATTTAGTTCCTTAATTCATAGAAAATCTTAATTTACCACGTAAATTAATTGCTTTTTCTTTTTATGCAATAAAATGCAATAATTAAGGCACTTCCACCACTAATAATTTTTGAGACAATATAAGGTATTAAGAAATTTCTAGCCATCATAGATATAAAACCCATCTGCCCACCCAAGACAAATGCTCCAGATACGCTAAATGCCGTTATTAATAATTTTTCATCATCATTAATATCATTATAACTAGCAAATGCAATTATATTAGATGCAAGACTTCCTATAAGTGCTGATATAGCAACTTTACCACATCTGAATTTTTTACCTATTAGCTCTAAATAATTTCCCAAATATCTTTTCATAGCTTCAATCATTGGCAAAGCACCACCTACTACTAAAGCTATTCTCCCTACTACCTTAAATGTATCACTTAGTGGCGTAATCCCCTCTGGTAAATTAACAGAACATACCTCCAAACTTCCTAATATAATGAATATAATAATAGCTAATATAAAAATTGACTTACCTAATATCTTAAAGGCCTTTATCATATAATATGCAGAACATCTAAAACCTATAACTAATAATATTGAGAGAATAATTATTGGCATAGAATTAATTATTAATAATTGAAACTTTATTCCCATCATTAATCCAGCTACAACTCCACCTACTGGAACAGTAATTATTCCTATTATTATTCCTTTGAAAAATACATCATAATCCTTATCTTTTATCATTCCTAAAGCTAATGGAATAGAAAAACTTATTGTTGCTCCTAAATTAGATGAAATTATTATTCCTGTGTACTGCCCAATAATGCTTCCTCCACTTAACTGCCTCGCAATTTGCAAACCACCCATATCACTAGCTAAAAATATTGAAGTAAATATAGATGGATCAACGCTTGTCCATCTGGCAATTGGTATTACAATTCCTCTTAATGCATTACCAAAAAGAGGTGATATAGCTAATATTCCTCCCATAGCCAAAGCTAAGGCCCCCATAGATTTTATTCCTGTCTCAAACTTTTCTCCATAACCATATCGATTATTTAATATGTAATCAATTCCTCCTATCACAAAAAAGATAGATATAATCACTAAAACTATTTTATCCACGGTACTTCTCCTAATACTATATTTTTAATTTGTGAAATATATTATTAAACTTTTTTTCATATACATAATAACAAGTAATTACAAAGAGGTTTTTTATGAAAAAAGATAATATAGATTTTTTAGGACTTACGCCTTTAGAGGAAATATCCAAATCAGATTATTATAATCATTTGTTAATTCAGGATACCGATTTATTTTTTACCAAAAGAAAAAGTCCTTCTATTAAATATATTACTAAAATGGTCATTGATTTTTACACTACTAATAATAGCATAATTAAATTAAAAAAAAATAAAATTTTGTCATTTGATGGAATAAAAAAGTATACACTTGAATTTATAGATAATGATAATAAACATAGTACCCTTACTAGAGAATACCCTTTATGCATAAGTGCATCTATTCCTATTAATGTTTCAAACTATAAATTATTTCTAATTGATGCTAATATATATCCACTAGAAAAACGTGTGGTTAAAGCAAATCTGCAATTCATTTTATGCTATTCTTTGGATACTTCTATGGAGTTAACTTCTTCTAAGTCATCAACAGACAAAATTGAAGTTTCCGAAAAAGATACTCAGGATTTACTTACAGCTAATAAAGAAATCTTAGACATTGATGAAGAGTTTATGTAAGGAGGTTTGACTATGAAATTATGTATAGATGCTTTAGCTTCTTCTAAATTACCTGGGACTTCTCTATTTTCTTATTCCAGAGAAATCATAACCTATGCAAATCAAAGTAACAGTTTTGAACAAATTTTTGCATTATGGGATAGTTTTCCATTAAAACACTATTGGGAGAGGCTCACAAATGTGAATTATATTCCACTAAGTATCGATAGAACTTCTAGTAATTTTTCAGAATTAATTAAATTTCTTGAAGAAAATCAAGTTGACATATATCATTCACCTAACAATGGCTTTAGTATTCCAAAAGAAAAATGCTGCAAATATATATCTACAATTCATTCTGTATATCCAATAACACACAAAGACGCGGTAAATGAGAAATACTATAATAAATTTATATCTTTAGTGCCGAATGCCTTAGAAAATTCAGATAAGATCATCACATTATCTGAATTTACTAAAGGTGAAATTATAAACAATTTTAATGTTGTAGAAGATAAAATCGAAGTCATTCCACCTAAAATAAGCAGCTTTTTTAATGATAAAGGCTTTTTATTCTCAACAGATTTTATAAAAAAGCACTACGAAATTAACTTTCCATTCATTCTTTTTGTAGGAAGCATTACAGAAAAAAAGATGCTAGACAAGGTCTTGTTGCTTTTAAAAGAAATAAATGATAAAGATAAAAGCATTCATTTAGTTATAGCTGGAGATTATACTGGAAAAAGAGATGATTACTACTCAAAGTTAAAAACCTTAATAGCTGAATATATGCTAGAAGATAATGTACATTTTTTAGGCTTAGTAAAATATTCACACATACCTGTATTATATTCAGCTGCAATATGTACTATAGACTTTTCTGACTATAATGACTATCCTTTATCAGCTATGGAAGCAATTTATTGCAATTCAATTGTCATATGCAATAAGACTGAAGCAAATAATAGCATATTAGATAAAGCTGCCATTTTTGCATCTTTTGATGATTTCAATTCCATAGCAGACCTAGTAATCTCAACTTCAATAAACTTTGAGATTAAAGAAAAAATAAATTCTATGCTTGCAAAACCTACTCCTGTTTCTGATGATAAGATACTATCTATATATGAAAAATAGAATTACTCTTTATTATTTTCAACATGTTATCCACAATTCATCAACAATTTGTCAACATTTTTAATATTGCTTGTGGATAATACTATATAAGTATTTTTGCTCTACTACTTCACAAGTATATTATTGCTCTAACCTAAAGGAATAAAAAAGCTACAAACTAAAAGTTTGTAGCTTTTTGGTAGCCTGTAGGGGAATCTAAACCCTGATTCATCTTTCATAGTGAATAGCTGAAACTCTCTGTAAAATGTAGAACCGGTTAACTACATATTGTATAAATAATTCAAATCACTCTTATCTATTAAAAACCATGTAAATTCTTATTCCTATTACCAATAGTAGTACTACCAAAATTATAAGTTGTATATTTATTGTTGAATCATCTACATAGCTTTCTACATCATCTTCTCTCCATATTTTGTGAAGCTTATTTTTCTTTTTCTTCATTCAATCACCTCCATATATAAATATCTAATAGTTCCTCAAAGTTTAAATCTAACCTATAATCTATCTTCTTTAAGTTTATGTATTCTAAAATAATACAGATAGCGTAATATCTCTATCCTATCTTCTATTCTTCCATAATGAAGTAACTTATGACAAATTACACATATCAAAACTATATTAGACTTATAGTCTATATTATAATTTTATTATATCATTTAAAATTTCCATTTTCAAACACTGCTGTATTAAATATCAATTAAGTCCTATTAGGTTTAATTACTTTGGAGTTAAATTGGGGTTAAATTGCAATTCTATTATAAATATTGGGATAAAATAAAAAACTCTCAAAGCCTATTCTATAAGCTTTAAGAGTTACTTTGGTAGCCTGTAGGGGAATCGAACCCCTGATTTCACCGTGAGAGGGTGACGTCTTAACCACTTGACCAACAGGCCTTATTAACAAGACAATTATTATTGTAACACTTTTAAAATTTTTTTCAAGTCTTATTAATAAATTTTATTATTTAATCATTTTATCTAAACAATTCTTATTAAATTTTGTAAAAACAAACACATCTTCATGCTCTTTTGTTATTCTATTATAAAAATAACCTATTAATCTAGCCTCATTTTTCAGATTTAGCTTTTTACATAAATTAATACATGATTCATTTTCTATATTTACTAATAAACTTACCTTATAAATGTTATATTTCTGAAAAAGAAGTTCTATAATCCATTCTAGTATATATTTCATAATGCCTTTTCCTCTATATTCTTTACTAAGAATAAACCCTAATTCAACCCTTAAATCTATAAAAGATATATTATGAATTGCTAATAACCCTATAATTTTTTCCTCTTCTTCATCCAATATAACCAAATCAATTCTTTCTTTTCTCTTAAAAAACTCATGTAACGAGTCAATAAAGTTAATTGCCTCTTTTTTAGACGTTAACTTAGGAGCTCTTATCAATTCCATAGTATAGTCATCACTGAATATATTAAAAATATCTTCAGCATCTCCCCTATCTGGCTTTCTCAAAATATATTTCCCCTTCTGAAATATGGGATATTTCTCAAATAAACTAATAAATTTATCTACAGATATATTTCTGAAATACATAATTATTCCTGCTATCATTGCTTTATAAATTAATATGTATCCTTCAAATCTTATAGAACATAAAAAAATCACAGGCGAGTATGTAGCCTGTGATTTTTTTACGCATCTGCCTTTTGAAATGAATGTGAGAAAAACTTGGCAGGAAAATATAATTTATTTTTCTATTCTATAATTAGTTTGAACTTTCTTCTAAAGTTATCTTTAGAGTTACTTCTTTATTATCTCTAGATACTACTATTGGAACTACATCTCCATTCTTATAAGTACCTTTTAATTTATTAAGTTCTTCTCCAGTCTTAACTGTTTTTCCACCGAACTTTATAATTACATCATTTACTTTAATTCCAGCCTTAGCTGCTGGGCTAAATTCTTGAACTTCAGTAACACCAACTCCAACTGGAACATTATATTGTTTAGCAAGATCTGATGTTATATTTGTAATAGTTATTCCCATTTTTAATAATGGCTTTGATAATGCAGTGATTCTTTCTTTAGCTGTATTTATTGGAATAGAGAAACCAATTCCTTCTACTGCATTTCCACCCTCTGATGATGAATCTGAAGCTATCTTTGATGTATTAATACCAATAACCTGTCCTTTAGAGTTAATTAATGGTCCACCACTATTTCCTGGATTTATAGCTGCATCAGTTTGTAAGAATGTTGAACTGCTATTAGAACTTAAAGATCTATTCACTGCACTAATTATCCCTTTAGTAACTGTTCCTGTAAATTGTTTTCCTAAAGGACTTCCTATAGCAATTACCTCTTCTCCAGCTTGAACTGAATCTGAATCTCCTAATTCAGCTATTCCTGGCAACTGAACATTGTCTGTAATTTTAATAACAGCTAAATCTTGAGATTGATCATAGTTTACTACTTTAGCATTAACTTCTTTATTATTACTTAATGTTACCTTTACTTGTGTAGAATTTGCTATAACATGATAATTAGTAAGTATATGTCCTTCTTTATCTATTATAAATCCAGAACCAACTCCTTCTTGTTGTTGCGAGAAAACTCCATTTGAAGCTACTGATTTTGTTGACACCGTAACAACTGCTGGTTTTACTTTATTAACTGCATTCACAACTGAAAGAGTTGAATTATCTGATTTAAAGGTTGGTGATTCATATACCACCTTTTTAACATTCGTTGCACCCAATAATTCTGTATTTTTACTTAAGTAAATTGTAGTTCCTACTCCTACTCCTGCACCTAATAATGTACAAACTAATACTCCACATAAAACTCCAACAACCTTTTTGCCTTTTCCACTAGCTTTCTTAGGTTTTTTTTCTTTAGTCATAGATTGTGAACTAAAATTCACATAATAATCATCGAAATTTTCTTTTCCGTTATTTGTATTGGATGAATTAGCTTCATACACTGTATAATTTTGATTTGTATTTTTAACTTCGTTTTGATCATTTAATATAATGAAGTCATTATTTTGATTATTATTATTAATTTCATTATTGTTATTATCCATATTAAATCCCTCCATGAATCAATTCCTTATCTAATCTATACTCTTATATTAATATATCTTTGTGGCAAAATAATGTCAAAATAGAATAAAAGGAACAAAACTAATCAGAAATTTTAATTTACTGTTATTTTGCCCCCTTATTTACTGAATATTATTGAGAATTCTTAATCTTATCTTGTTGTAATTTAATTATAACCTTTAACTTCTTAGCAATGTTACTTACATTACTAGCTATTATGTCTGCTTTTTCCGTAGCTATTATATCTTTCTCTGAAGATACTTCTATTATGTTTGTATTATCTTTGTCCCCTAACCTCTGTAAATCAACCTGTTGATTTTTGAATCTGCTGTCATTTACTATTATGCTAAATGGTTTACCTTTTAGTAAATTATCTTTTTGTAAAACATTACCATTTTCTTCATTTTTATAATTTATAATGTTATTTAATTCAGTATAATAAGCTGAATTATATGAATTTTGTATTCTGTTTCTATTAAAATCCTTTAAATCTTCATCTGATAATGCATCCATCAAACCCGTAGGATTTTTAGTTAAATTCAAACTGTTTAATATCGCTGTTAAAGAAAAATATGATCCATTTTTCTCTATAACCTTTCTTATTTTTTGACTCTTATATTGTCTTATATAATTGCTATCTCCAAGATACTTTTCATTTAATGGATTAATAAAAATCACGCCTTGAACCTCATCTGGATATAAAGAAGAAAATGCAGATAAAACAAGGCACCCATATTCTTCTCCTACCAATAAGTATGGTGATGGTTTTCCAGACTTCTTCAATAGCATTCTTAAAGTTCTAGCCTGACTTTCTATAGATTGCTTTTCAAAATCGTTAAATCCATATCCAGACCTATCATATGAAAAAATATTTCCATCAAAATCTACTCCAAGTTTTTTTATAGACTCACTCCACTGTTCCATACCACTGCCTAAAGCCCCATCATAAACTACTGTATAATCTCCTTGCCCTCTATCTTTAAAGTAATACTTATTATTATTCACGCGAACATATTTATTTCTTGATTTAGAATTTTCAGCATTAAACTTTGTTATAATAACTTGCCCTAAAACCCCAGAAACTATCAATAAAATTAGTACTATTAATATTATGTTTCCTAGCCTCCAATGATCCCTCTTTTTTTTAGAATTAAACTTATGAACACTATTAGAATAAGGTATAAATCTCATATAGCCCTCCCTATCTTTCTCCTAATCTTAAATTAGGTTTTGCATTTAAATCTAAACTAGCAATATTACCACGAATCAATTCATAATAAGCAGCACTACCTATCATTGCCGCATTATCAGTACATAATATCATTGAAGGAAATAGTACATCTATGCCAAGCTTATCTCCAGCTTCCATTAAACTCTTTCTTAAAGCAGAATTAGATGCTACCCCTCCAGCTATAGCTATCTTATCTACTTTTCGTCTTTTACAGGTCTCTATCACGTTATCAGTTAAAACTTCCACTACTGCCTTTTGAAAAGATGCTGCTACATCAGCTTTATTTATATCTTCTCCTGACATATTCATCTTGTTCAAATAATTCAATACAGCTGATTTTACTCCACTAAAAGAAAAATCTAATGTATCATCATGAAAATTAGCCTTTGGAAATTTCATAGCATTTTCATTTCCTTCTTTCGATATTTTATCAATTTTTGGTCCCCCTGGATATCCAAGTCCAATTGCTCTAGCTACTTTATCAAATGCTTCTCCAGCTGCATCATCTCTTGTTTCTCCTAAAATCTCAAAATCTCCATAATCCTTCATATGAACTATAAATGTATGTCCTCCTGAAACTACAAGACAAACAAAAGGTGGCTTCAAATCTTTATGTTCTATAAAATTAGCACAAATATGCCCCTCTATATGATTTACTCCTACCAAAGGTACACCTAAAGAATATGCAAGTCCTTTCGCATATTGCAATCCTACAAGCAGTGCCCCTACAAGTCCTGGACCATATGTAACTCCTACTGCATCTATATCATCAAGAGTTACTTTTGCCTCTGATAATGCTTCAGTAACTACTGCATTTATTGCTTCTATATGTTGCCTAGATGCCACTTCTGGCACAACTCCACCAAACTTTGTATGTATGTCTATTTGTGATGCAATAACATTTGATAAAACTTCTCTTCCATTTACAACTATAGCTGCAGAAGTTTCATCGCAACTACTTTCTATCGCAAGTATAATTTTTTTACTCATCTTCTTATCCCTCATTCTATCTTCATTAATAACACTTGTATTATACTTTAATAAGTATTTATATTCAAATTTTTATTATACTAATATTAGCATATCATTCTTTAATAACCTGATATCTTGTATTTTAATCGATTATAGATTAAAATACTATTGAACACTTGTTCTGATTAACTTAATTAAACATCCGAAAATGAATAACAAGTCAAAATATGCTTTAAAGGAGTCTAGTATGGATATACCCTATGCAAAAGTAATAATAAAAGGATCACCTATAACAAAATCTAACTTTAAACTTTTTAACACTCAAGGTAGAGCTATTCTTCCTTCTAATTCAGGAAAATATCATGATAGGTATGCTATATACGAGCAACAAATTGCACTTGAAGCTAGACTGCAAAACCCTAACATTATACTTGAGGAATCACTAATAGCAGTTTTAAAAGTATACTATAAAAGTGATAAAAGACATCCTGATACTATTAACATAACTAAAAGTATATTCGATGGTATTGAAAAAAGTGGTCTTATATTAAATGATGTTCAAATAAGAAAGATAATCACTGAAGAATATTACGATAAAGAAAATCCACGATTTGAATTAGAACTCTTTGGTGAAAGTCATTTTAACATAAGTTATTCAATTAATAAAAATCAAATTATTAATAAACCAATTAACTTCAAGACACCTGCAGCTAAGAAAAAAACATCTACTGCTCCTACCATATCTGCAAAAGCAGACCTAAATAATAGATGTTCTATATGTAATTGCATTATAGAATCAAGTGACTTTATAAGTGCGGATAATGGAAAAACTTTAATTTGCAGAAAATGTTTTATAAAATCATTTTAACTAATTTTAAATGAAGGTTACATTATTTGTTGGGATGCTAATCTGACTTCCATAAAAGAATAACTTAACCTTCATCTCCATTAAATAATTCAAATATACCAATTATCTATATTCTTTACTATATAAATAGTCTGCAGCTCTTTTGCCAACTTTTAACCCTTCAATTGTTACATCATCAGCATAAGCACAAGGATGTATTATACTACCACTAACAAAAATTCCTTGATGTAAATTATCTAATTGTTCAGATATCTCTGTATATATACCATTTTTATTACTAATCTTTATAGCTAAACTTTTTAAAAGATCCATCTCTGGAATCAAGTCTACTGTTAAGAGTACACAATCACAGTCTACAGTTTCTACATCATCTCCTGTACCCTTTATACCATTCCTAAGTCTCCCTATTTTTATATTTTCTACTCTTTCTCCGCCATTAACCTCTAAAATAATTGATGATAATTTTACAGGTATATCAAACTCCTCTATTATATTAACTGCAGCTTCTCTATCACAAACTATTTCCGATTTTTCCTCTATAAGTGCTTTAACTTCTGCTCCCTCTAAAATTAATCTTCTTGCAATTATTATTGATCTTTCTGAAGTGCCAACAATAACAACTTTCTTTCCTGGCAGATATCCATGCAGATTTACAAGTCGTTGTGCTGTCCCTATTGTATAAACTCCAGTCAATTTATTATTTACTATATTCATATTACCTGTATACATTTCCCTACTGCCTGTAGAAATTATTATAGATTTAAATTGTTTTTTTACTATTCCTTCATTAGGATTAACATAAGTTACCAACTTGTTTTCGTCTATATTTAGTACCATAGTATTTAATTTATAATTTATTTTTAAAGCATTAATATCATTAATTAAATTTTGAACATATTCTGTTCCGGTCATACATGCCCCAAAAAATTTTTCTCCAAAATCATTATGGAT
The DNA here is from genome assembly GCF_024345225.1 of Clostridium sp. TW13. Taxonomy (NCBI): domain Bacteria; kingdom Bacillati; phylum Bacillota; class Clostridia; order Eubacteriales; family Clostridiaceae; genus Inconstantimicrobium; species Inconstantimicrobium mannanitabidum. Next base: position 179,876 of record NZ_BROD01000001.1, on the reverse strand, counting down.
GCATTGATTTACAACTCCTCCTAAGTAATCTTCTCTTTCAATTAACATAACATTATTAACTCCAGCTTGCTTAGCTCCAATGGCAGCTGCCATCCCTGATACACCGCCACCTATAATCAGTAAATCTATAACCTCCAAAATATCTCCCCCTTTAACTGTCATTATTTTATCTCACTATAGTTTCCATATGATTTAAATGCTTTTGTCCATGAATTTACAAATTCATTATTCGCCCATTCAGCCATAATTATTTCTTCATCATCCTTTAAATCTATCTGTTTCAATGGTTCTTTATCTAACTCTCCATTGATTATATTATAAATTAACAATTTAGTTTTAGTTGTGACTACTGCTATCCTTGCTGTTGGAGAAGTAACTGCATCTAATGCATTTGGAACCCTATCCTTTATTGCAGGCCAACTAACAAATAATTTATCATAAGTAATAAGCTTTTTTCCAGGCAATATATTAAGATTAAATTCAGAATAATCATCATCATATACAGCTCTGCCTTTCAAACTCCAGTACCCATTCTGCCTTATTACACCAAAATCTTGAGTATTAGGTTTATAAACTTTCCCGCTTTTATTTTTTAAAACTTCTACAGCACTACTATAGGATTTAGTTGCTTCTTTACCTAAAGTTCCAAGGTATAATCCTACTTCATTATTAGGATTATCCACTGGCAATGTCTTAAGTGTTGGATAAGAGTTATTAAATAAATTTCCATCATAATACTGAGCAGAAAAATAATCATTGCTTACAAATAATATATCTATTAATTTTTGAATTGGAGCTACTCTAGTGCTTTCTCTATTTACTTCCGCTCCCTTAGGCAAACCACCCTTAACTTTATTATTTTCTACAATTCCATTTAACGTTATTCCAAAAATATCCACATACTCTTGGTTACTGGAATTAGAAGCATTAAATGAATTTTTTACATTCATTACTGAGAACCCTTTTAACCTAGGCATAAAAATGTCATTTCTCTCATATATAGGATTTAACTTACCATCAAAGCTAATCCATAGTGTTCTATACCTATCTTCATTGTATGAACCATCTTTATTTTTCACTCTTGCGCTTTTCAATCCAAGTAAGACACCAGTAGGACTATCATAGGAATAAGCTTTACTTTCAACTTTAGGTCCATATACTGGATCCTTTTTACTAATCTCAGGTAATTTATCAACCATTTCACTTATTTTATATACCTGATATATCACACCATTTTGATATATATAACCATCTTTACTGTCTGTTAATATAGCTTCACAAAACATATTATTATTCTCGTATACAGAAATAACTTTTACTGGTGTATTGGCTGCCAAATTCAATTGTTCCAAATTAATATTATACTGATACAATAAATAATGTTCTGAATAATATACTTTAAGCTTAGTTTTAGGGTTCATAAGAGTGTTACTTCCTACAACTGCCATACTATCTGAAAAACTAATAGATACATTCATTAGATCTGATTCCGACTTATTGTTGGCTAAATTACTATCTACTATCTTCACACTCTTTACTTTCCATACTCCACTTAAATAATTAGCATTATTATTAGGCGCTGTAATAAGTTCATCTGTACTCTTAATATTAAACCTTTTGCAAGAAATAAAATTTAATAGAATGAATGGTATGAAAATTATAACAATAGCCCTACTTATTTTCCTCATATAACTCACCTTCATCTATAACTATTGGAATAGATATTATTACTTTAGTTCCCTTACCTAATTCACTTTGTATATCAAAAGTTCCATCATGTAATTTAATAATCTCATCACATATAGATAATCCAATACCATTTTGAGATTTTGAATTTTTTCCTTTATAAAATTTTTCTTTTACTCTTGGCAATTCCTCTTCACTAATGCCACAACCATTATCCTCTACAATAACTACTAAATAGTTCTTTTTAATTGCAACATTAACCAAAACATAGCCACCACTATTATTAAATTTTATAGCATTATCTATCACGTTTAATAAAACTTGCTTAATTCTATCTGCATCAATTAAAATACTAGGCATCTTTTGCATAGAAACAACTTGAAAATCTATATTTTCTCGATTTGCTCTTGGAGTTAAGTAATCCCTTATATAGTTTACCACCTCATCAAAATCTGTCACTGCTTTCTTAAGCTGAGTTTTTCCTGATGTAAGTCTTGAAAAATCTAATAATTCTTCAACCATATTGGTCAATCTATCAGTTTCTTTTTCTATTATATCAAATCCAAGTTTTAGCATATCTTTATCTGTTTCCTTATTATTTAAAGTAATTATCCATCCCTTAATAGCTGTAAGGGGAGTTCTAAGCTCATGTGATACAGATGAAATAAATTCACTCTTTAATCTATCTCTTTCTGCAAGTTCATCTGCCATAAGATTAAAAGTGCTAGATAACTTACCAAATTCATCTTTGCTTTTATTTTTACTTCGGATACCCAAGTTTCCTTCAGCAAAATGTTCTGCAACTTCTGTAAGCTCCTTTACAGGATTTACAACACCATCTGCTAAAAAGTAACTTAGTACCGCCCCAATAGCTATTACAACTATGCCTATTATAATAAATAATAAAATTATTGAATTAAGAGTATTGTTTATCTCAGATAGAGAAGTGATATATCTCAATACCCCTACTACTTTATCACCTGATTTAATTGGATATGATACTGCCATTACCTTATTATTGTCATATGATACTTTTCCAATCCAACGAGCTGGTTCCCCTGCAAGTGCCTTCTTTATATCAATACTATCATTAGATATTTTTTCACTTCCTATGCTCAATGAATCCATAAGTAGATTACCCTCATTGTCGAAAATTTCAACCTGAGCATTGGTTCTATTCCAAAATGAATCAACATTACTTACTACATTTTCTTTTAAAGGTATATCAGCACAATATTTAGAATAAAAATCAGTAGACATTTTTAATTGATTTGTAAGAAGAATTGCAGTGTTATCGTAATAATGATTTCTAAGTAAAATTACAAACAGAAATTCCAACAAAATTACAATTGTAATGACTATGGCCATAAAATTTACTACTAGTTTATTTTTTATACTCTTCATATTCATCTACCTTGTTTCCATCTGTATCCTGTCCCCCACACTGTTTCTATATATTTAGGTTCAGATGCATCATCTTCAACTTTTGAACGCAATCTTCTAATATTTACATCAACAATTTTTGAATCGCCAAAGAAATCTATTCCCCATACTAAGTTTAAAAGCTCATCTCTACTAAAAGCTTTTCCTCTATTTTGCATAAATATCTTCATTAACATAAATTCCTTTGGTGTTAAATCAACTTCCATATCATTTTTATAAAGTATTTGAGAATATAAATCTAATTTAAACGGTCCTATAACTATTTGATCATCATCTTGAAATTCTTCTTTTGACTTTAATCTTCTTAATAAGGCCTTTACTCTAAGTGTTACTTCAATCGGGTTAAATGGCTTAACTATATAGTCATCAGCTCCATATTCCAATCCCATAATTTTGTCCATATCTTGACCTTTGGCTGTTAACATTATTATTCCTATGTCCGAAAATTCTTTTCTTAACTCATTACATACTTGATATCCATCAATTCCAGGCAACATTACATCCAAAATAGCTACATCTGGTTTCTCTAACAACGCCTTTCTCAGTCCTTCTTCTCCTGATTCAGCTTCTATTACTTTAAAATTACTTCTTTCAAAATTAATTTTCAAAAAACCTCTTATACTGGTTTCATCCTCAACTAAAAGTATCTTTTCCATAAAGCACCTTCCTCATACTAACACTTAATAAAATATATAGGCATTAAAAAATAACATTCAAAATACTTCTGTATATAATAAATAGAGAAGTTTATACCTTCTCTACTTATTATATCATAATTATACTTCCCCTATAGTTCTAAATTCATATCCCAATTCTTTTAGATGTTTTATAATTTCAGGCAAAGCTTGTACAGTAGTTGTTTTTGGATTTGAATCATGCATTAATGAAACAAGTATTTGTTTGTTACCTATATTTTTTTCGAATGTATTAATCAATTCCTGCTTACTCTTTATTTTTCCTTCTGCATCTCCACTCATTATATCCCAATCAACATAATAATAACCTTTAGTAGCTAATGCACTATCAAGGGCCGCTGTCCCCTTCCATGACATATGTCCACCTGGCATACGTATCACATTAGTATCAAAATTACTTCCTAATATCTCTCTAAGCTTATTATTAGTTTTCTCTACTTCTGCTATATATGTGTTTACATCAACTCTACCATGAGGATAAAGTTTATTATAATTATGAGAAAAACTATGATTACCTATCGCATGTCCTTCTCTTACCATTCTTTTCACTAGCTCTGAGTCACTATCACTTTGCAACTCACATCCTAAAATCATAAATGTTGCCTTAATATTTTCTTCTTTTAAAATATCTAATATTTTTGTAGTATTCTTACTTGATGGACCATCATCAAAAGTTAAGTAAGCTACCTTTTTAGAGTTAGCTAAGTTTTTAGTCGTATTTGCCATCTTCTGGACTGCTTGCACATCATCAACAAACGGTTGACCAACTTTTGAATAATTTTTTCCCTTAAGAACTAATCCATTATCTTGCTCATCTTCTTGTTTGGTAGTTACTACATTTTCATTTTTATCTTTTTCTACTTCTTTCGTTGCCGCATTTGCTTTTATTTCAGCTTTCCCATGATCCTTTTTATTAAAAATCACAGTATAAATTGCTCCTAAGCTTACTGCTACAATAATCACTATCAATATTAACAAAAATTGTTTTTTAACTCTAGTTTGATTGTTTTTCTTTTTTTTACTCATATCTCACTGCTTCTACATTTTTTTTAAATGTATTTCCTCCAAACTTTATATTTAACATTCATCTTTCTATATTATACTACATTATATGCAAATAATAATTACAAATGCATAAACTTATATTTCAAAAAAGTTACATCATACAAAAAAGAAAACTGATTTAAAAATTCATGAAATTCTTAAATCAGTTTTCTTAAGTAAAATGGCTCCGCGAAGAGGGCTCGAACCTCCAACCTATCGGTTAACAGCCGAGTGCTCCACCATTGAGCTATCGCGGAACATTATTTTTCTTGTATATACAAGAATACCTGGCGACCACTTACTCTCCCACACAGTCGCCCATGCAGTACCATCAGCTGTAATTGGCTTAACCATCCTGTTCGGAATGGGAAGGGGTGTAACCCAAAAACACATCATCACCAGATGCTTAATTTGCAGAAATTTTATATTTCTTTGCAAATTTGTACTCCTCAGCTTTGCTGAGTGAGTTTCCTAAAAGAACTTTTATGTTCTTTCAAAATTGCACACAAGTTTTATCTCTTTTTGTTAATCTATTTTATTGGTCAAGCCCTCGATCTATTAGTATCAGTCAGCTAAATATGTTACCACACTTACACCTCTGACCTATCAACCTTGTGTTCTTCAAGGGATCTTACTAGCTTACGCTATGGGAAATCTCATCTTGAGGTGGGCTTCACGCTTAGATGCTTTCAGCGTTTATCCCTTCCCGACTTAGCTACCCAGCCATGCTCCTGGCGGAACAACTGGTACACCAGAGGTCAGTCCATCCCGGTCCTCTCGTACTAAGGACAGCTCCTCTCAAATTTCCTGCGCCCGCGACGGATAGGGACCGAACTGTCTCACGACGTTCTGAACCCAGCTCGCGTGCCGCTTTAATGGGCGAACAGCCCAACCCTTGGGACCTACTTCAGCCCCAGGATGCGACGAGCCGACATCGAGGTGCCAAACCTCCCCGTCGATGTGGACTCTTGGGGGAGATCAGCCTGTTATCCCCGAGGTAGCTTTTATCCGTTGAGCGATGGCCCTCCCACGAGGTACCACCGGATCACTAAGCCCGACTTTCGTCCCTGCTCCACTTGTAGGTGTCGCAGTCAGGCTCCCTTCTGCCTTTGCACTCTTCGAACGATTTCCGACCGTTCTGAGGGAACCTTTGGGCGCCTCCGTTACTTTTTTGGAGGCGACCGCCCCAGTCAAACTGCCCATCTAACAATGTCCCGTCACCAGTTTCATGGCGCCCGGTTAGAATTCCAGTACTGTCAGGGTGGTATCCCAAGGGTGACTCCACCAAGGCTGACGCCCTGGTTTCTCAGTCTCCCACCTATCCTGTACAGACAATACCGAAACTCAATGCTAAACTACAGTAAAGCTCTACGGGGTCTTTCCGTCCAATCGCGGGTAACCAGCATCTTCACTGGTACTACAACTTCGCCGGATTTACAGTTGAGACAGTGCTCAAGTCATTACGCCATTCGTGCGGGTCGGAACTTACCCGACAAGGAATTTCGCTACCTTAGGACCGTTATAGTTACGGCCGCCGTTTACTGGGGCTTAAGTTCATACCTTCGCTTGCGCTAAGTATTCCCCTTAACCTTCCAGCACCGGGCAGGCGTCAGCCCCTATACATCAGCTTTCGCTTTAGCAGAGACCTGTGTTTTTGCTAAACAGTTGCTTGAGCCTATTCTCTGCGACCTACTCTCGTAGGCACCCCTTCTCCCGAAGTTACGGGGTCAATTTGCCTAGTTCCTTAACTGTAATTCTTCCGCCGGCCTTAGGATTCTCTCCTCACCTACCTGTGTCGGTTTGCGGTACGGGCACTATTTCTCTCCCTAGAAGCTTTTCTTGACAGCGTGGAATCAGATACTTCGGAACCGTAGTTCCTTCCCCATCACACCTCAAGATTGTTGCGACGGATTTGCCTATCACAACTCTCTAAGTGCTTAGACTAGCATCCAATAGCTAGCACATCCTATCCTCCTGTGTCACTCCATCGGTAATAACGATTAATAGTGGTATCGGAATATCAACCGATTGTCCATCACCTACGCCTTTCGGCCTCGGCTTAGGTCCCGACTAACCCTCAGCGGACGAACCTTCCTGAGGAAACCTTAGGTTTTCGGCCTGTGGGATTCTCACCCACATCTCGCTACTAATGCCAACATTCTCACTCGTAATCAGTCCACCGCTCCTTACGGTACGACTTCAGCCCGATTACGACGCTCCCCTACCCATCAGTATAACTGATGCCGTAGCTTCGGTGGTAAGTTTGAGCCCCGAACATTTTCGGCGCAGGATCTCTCGACTAGTGAGCTATTACGCACTCTTTTAATGAGTGGCTGCTTCTAAGCCAACATCCTAGTTGTCTTGGAAATCCCACATCCTTTTCCACTTAACTTACACTTTGGGACCTTAGCTGACGATCTGGGCTGTTTCCCTTTTGACCACGGATCTTATCATTCGTAGTCTGACTGCCGAACTAATAGTATATGGCATTCGGAGTTTGATAAGGTTCAGTAAGCGCTATGCCCCCTAGCCCATTCAGTGCTCTACCTCCATTACTCATATTCGACGCTAGCCCTAAAGCTATTTCGGGGAGAACCAGCTATCTCCGAGTTCGATTGGAATTTCTCCGCTATCCACAGCTCATCCCATGGTTTTTCAACACCAACGTGGTTCGGTCCTCCACGAGATTTTACTCTCGCTTCAACCTGGCCATGGATAGGTCACCCGGTTTCGGGTCTACAGCATGCAACTAGTCGCCCTATTCAGACTCGGTTTCCCTTCGGCTCCGTACCTTAAGTACTTAACCTCGCTACATACCGTAACTCGTTGGCTCGTTCTACAAAAAGCACATCATCACACTCATATGGTGCTCTGATCGGTTGTAGGCACACGGTTTCAGGTTCTATTTCACTCCCCTCCCGGGGTTCTTTTCACCTTTCCCTCACGGTACTTCTTCACTATCGGTCATCAGGTAGTATTTAGCCTTGGGAGGTGGTCCTCCCTGCTTCCCACAAGGTTTCACGTGTCTCGTGGTACTCTGGAGCAGAACTATGATCTTCTCGTTTTACTTACAGGACTATTACCTTCTACGGTGTAGCTTTCCAGCTATCTTCAATTACGATACCTTCACGTTATGTTCTGTCCGCAACCCCAGAGATAAATCTCTGGTTTGGGCTCTTCCGCTTTCGCTCGCCGCTACTTACGGAATCGAGTTTTCTTTCTCTTCCTCTAGGTACTTAGATGTTTCAGTTCCCTAGGTTTACCTCCATACAACTATTTATTCATTGTACAGTACATGGGGTTTCCCATGTGAGTTCCCTCATTCGGAAATCTCCGGATCACAGGCTATGTGCGCCTACCCGAAGCTTATCGCAGCTTATCGCGTCCTTCATCGGCTCCTGATGCCAAGGCATTCACCATGCGCCCTTTGTAGCTTGACCTTTTTGTCAAAAATCAGCTTCGTATTACTGCGTCAGTTTCCTCACTCCAGTGCTCACTTACCTAAGTAAGCTCCGCGCTTCGTTTCGTCACTTCCTTGTACTACTCACTTCTTTTTGCCAAATGTGTTATTAATCCATAACACATATGCCTATCTTAACAAAGTTACTAAATCTAAATTCGCATTTGAATTTGACATTTGAGATATTACATTAATGTAATTTATATACTTGTATGCAATTTTCAAAGAACATTCATGTTTTATTTTAGACAATAAGTCTAAATGGTGGGTTTAAATGGACTCGAACCATCGACCTCACGCTTATCAGGCGTGTGCTCTAACCAGCTGAGCTATAAACCCATGTGGTGGAGATAAAGAGATTCGAACTCTTGACCCCCTGCGTGCAAGGCAGGTGCTCTCCCAACTGAGCTATACCCCCACATCGTTTGACAACGCTATTAAATTTTATATGTTTCAATTTGTTAATAACAATTCCAAAATATTTTACCAGATTATTTTGGAACTTTTGAGAGAAAATCTCTCAAAATTAAACAGAGGATAACCAGTCTTCGTTATTTATCTAAGTACATGTTTCCATCACTTAGATGTTCTCCATAGAAAGGAGGTGATCCAGCCGCAGGTTCTCCTACGGCTACCTTGTTACGACTTCACCCCAATCGCTGACCCTACCTTCGGCCGCTGCCTCGCTTACGCGTTAGCTCACGGACTTCGGGTATTGCCAACTCTCATGGTGTGACGGGCGGTGTGTACAAGGCCCGGGAACGTATTCACCGCGACATTCTGATTCGCGATTACTAGTAACTCCAGCTTCATGTAGGCGAGTTTCAGCCTACAATCCGAACTGAGACAAGTTTTTGAGTTTTGCTCCACCTCACGGTATTGCATCTTTTTGTACTTGCCATTGTAGCACGTGTGTAGCCCTAAACATAAGGGGCATGATGATTTGACGTCATCCCCACCTTCCTCCTGGTTAACCCAGGCAGTCTCGCTAGAGTGCTCAACTAAATGGTAGCAACTAACAATAAGGGTTGCGCTCGTTGCGGGACTTAACCCAACATCTCACGACACGAGCTGACGACAACCATGCACCACCTGTCTTCCTGTCCCCGAAGGGACTTCCTCGATTAAGAGTAATGCAGGAGATGTCAAGTTTAGGTAAGGTTCTTCGCGTTGCTTCGAATTAAACCACATGCTCCGCTACTTGTGCGGGCCCCCGTCAATTCCTTTGAGTTTTAATCTTGCGACCGTACTCCCCAGGCGGGATACTTAATGTGTTAACGGCGGCACAGAAGGTTGGACCCTCCTACACCTAGTATCCATCGTTTACGGCGTGGACTACCAGGGTATCTAATCCTGTTTGCTCCCCACGCTTTCGAGCCTCAGCGTCAGTTATTGTCCAGAAAGTCGCCTTCGCCACTGGTGTTCTTCCTAATATCTACGCATTTCACCGCTACACTAGGAATTCCACTTTCCTCTCCAACACTCTAGACTTCCAGTTTGGAATGCAGCACCCAAGTTGAGCCCGGGTATTTCACATCCCACTTAAAAATCCGCCTACGCTCCCTTTACGCCCAGTAAATCCGGACAACGCTTGCCACCTACGTATTACCGCGGCTGCTGGCACGTAGTTAGCCGTGGCTTCCTCCACAGGTACCGTCATTATCGTCCCTGTAAACAGAGCTTTACAACCCGAAGGCCTTCATCACTCACGCGGCGTTGCTGCATCAGGGTTTCCCCCATTGTGCAATATTCCCCACTGCTGCCTCCCGTAGGAGTCTGGGCCGTGTCTCAGTCCCAATGTGGCCGATCACCCTCTCAGGTCGGCTACGCATCGTCGCCTTGGTGAGCCGTTACCTCACCAACTAGCTAATGCGCCGCGGGTCCATCTTATAGCGGATTACTCCTTTGATGATTCTACCATGCGATAAAACCATGTTATGCGGTATTAATCTTCCTTTCGGAAGGCTATCCCCCTCTATAAGGCAGGTTACCCACGTGTTACTCACCCGTCCGCCGCTAGATCGTCTTCCGAAGAAGACTTTCTCGCTCGACTTGCATGTGTTAAGCACGCCGCCAGCGTTCGTCCTGAGCCAGGATCAAACTCTCAATTTAAGTTTCAAGTTTAATCTTAGCTTTCGCTTAAAAGAATTGCTGGTCTTAAAAAAGTTCATATGAACTATTAGTTTCCTCTGTTTAATTTTCAAAGATCTTTCGTCGAATCTTTGTTGTTTGTTCCGACGACAAGATTTATTTTAACACATAAAATATCCCTTGCTTACACTAATATCTCCAAAAAACTATTTTATATTCATATTTCTTTTATTTTCTCTCTTTTTTTCATTATTTATATAGTTGATACACAAGGCAATGTTTATTATATATTAAATTTAATTTGCTCTAATTGCTTTTTTTCTTCAATTGAAGATACACTGAGACCAATAAGCCTTAATGGTTCTTCAAGATACATACTATCTATTAACTCAGATGCAATAGCGTATATAGTATTTACATCATCTGTATAATATCCTATAGTCTTACTTTTAGTTCGATTCTCAAAACTCTGACTCTTTAACTTAATCGTTATTGTTTTAACCTTATTATTACTTCTTTTCAACATAATATTGATCTCTTGAGAAAAAAATAATAAATGTTTTTTTATCTCTTCTATATCTTTAGTATTATTTTTTAATGTGGTTTCCCTACCAAAAGACTTTCTCTCACTGGATACCTCCACCTCTCTATCATCAATACCTCGGATTCTATGATATATTTCTAAACTGTGCTTACCTAGATACTCCTCAAAATATTCCTTATCAAGTTCATAGAGTTCTTTTATAGTAAATATTCCTATATTATTAAGTTTACTAACAGTTGTCTTTCCTAAACCATAAACCTTTTTTATGCTTAATGGAAATAATATTTCTGGCATCATGCTTTCATCAATCACCTTTATGCCATTAGGTTTATTCCAGTCAGAGGCAACCTTCGCTAAAAACTTATTATATGATACACCTATTGATATAGTTAATGCTAATTCTGAATACACACTCTTTTTAATTTGCATCGCTACATCTTTAGGGTTTGTATTCAAATGGGATATATCAAGATATGCCTCATCTATACTTAGGGGTTCAACAAATGGAGTTATTTCCCTAAGAATTGCAAATACCTTATCTGAAACTTCTTTATATCTCCAATATCTCACTGGTACAAAAATTCCCTGTGGACATTTTTGCCTAGCAATAAATAAAGGCATAGCAGAATGAACTCCAAACTTTCTTGCCTCATAAGAACAGGTTGATACCACACCTCTTTCTGTAGTCCCCCCTACTATGACAGGTTTTCCTCTCAATTTGTAATTATCCCTTTGCTCAACTGAAGCAAAGAAGGCATCCATATCTACATGTAATATACTTCTTTCCATTTTAACTCACCTATAATCTAATAAACTTTACTTAATATATTTCATATTATATATTTTACTATATAAATAATTAGCTTTTTAACCTTCTCGATAAAAAGTAATGTTTATATAAATATATCTTTAATATTCTTATAATTTAATGTATTTTATTCCTCAAATTTTATACAGTGTTAATTTTGATGTAAATTTAAAAAACGCCAGCATTCTAGATTTCTCTAAACTGTTGGCGTTACTTACTTTATGGTGCACCTAGAGGGATTCGAACCCACGACCTTTGGATTCGAAGTCCACTACTCTATCCAACTGAGCTATAGGTGCAAAAACTAAAGACAACCTAATCATTAAGTTGTCTTTAGTTTTATGGAGCGGGTGATGAGAATCGAACTCACGTAACTAGCTTGGAAGGCTAGGGCTCTACCATTGAGCTACACCCGCATGTTATTTAGTTTTATGGAGCGAAAGACGGGACTCGAACCCGCAACTTTCACCTTGGCAAGGTGACACTCTACCATTGAGTCACTTCCGCATAATTGGTGCAGGTGAAGGGAGTCGAACCCCCACGTCGTAAAACGCTAGATCCTAAGTCTAGTGCGTCTGCCAATTCCGCCACACCTGCATCTTATTTGTTTTTTGGTGATCCACCCGGGAATCGAACCCGGGACACCATGATTAAAAGTCATGTGCTCTACCGACTGAGCTAGTGAATCATTTGGCTGGGATAGCAGGATTTGAACCTACGAATGATGGAGTCAAAGTCCATTGCCTTACCGCTTGGCGATATCCCATTATTACATTTTTAATGGGGTGGACGATGGGACTCGAACCCACGACAACCAGAACCACAATCTGGCGCTCTACCAACTGAACTACGTCCACCATTTTTGGTGCACCATCAGGGACTCGAACCCAAGACACCCTGATTAAGAGTCAGGTGCTCTACCAACTGAGCTAATGGTGCATATTGGTGCGTCTTAAGAGATTCGAACTCCTGGCCCACGCCTTAGAAGGGCGTTGCTCTATCCAGCTGAGCTAAAGACGCATGTTTTAATGGAGCGGGTGATGAGAATCGAACTCACGTAACTAGCTTGGAAGGCTAGGGCTCTACCATTGAGCTACACCCGCATGTTATTTAGTTTTATGGAGCGAAAGACGGGACTCGAACCCGCAACTTTCACCTTGGCAAGGTGACACTCTACCATTGAGTCACTTCCGCATAATTGGTGCAGGTGAAGGGAGTCGAACCCCCACGTCGTAAAACGCTAGATCCTAAGTCTAGTGCGTCTGCCAATTCCGCCACACCTGCATCTTATTTGTTTTTTGGTGATCCACCCGGGAATCGAACCCGGGACACCATGATTAAAAGTCATGTGCTCTACCGACTGAGCTAGTGAATCATTTGGCTGGGATAGCAGGATTTGAACCTACGAATGATGGAGTCAAAGTCCATTGCCTTACCGCTTGGCGATATCCCATTATTACATTTTTAATGGGGTGGACGATGGGACTCGAACCCACGACAACCAGAACCACAATCTGGCGCTCTACCAACTGAACTACGTCCACCATTTTTGGTGCACCATCAGGGACTCGAACCCAAGACACCCTGATTAAGAGTCAGGTGCTCTACCAACTGAGCTAATGGTGCATATTGGTGCGTCTTAAGAGATTCGAACTCCTGGCCCACGCCTTAGAAGGGCGTTGCTCTATCCAGCTGAGCTAAAGACGCATGTTTTAATGGAGCGGGTGATGAGAATCGAACTCACGTAACTAGCTTGGAAGGCTAGGGCTCTACCATTGAGCTACACCCGCATATTATTTAGTTTTAATGGTCGGGGTGACAGGGATTGAACCTGCGACCTCATGGTCCCAAACCACGCGCGCTCCCATCTGCGCCACACCCCGTTATGGTGCGTCTTAAGAGATTCGAACTCCTGGCCCACGCCTTAGAAGGGCGTTGCTCTATCCAGCTGAGCTAAAGACGCATACCGAACGTTAATCATTCTAACATTTGAAAATTCTCTTGTCAAGAATTTTTTTGGAGCGGGTGATGAGAATCGAACTCACGTAACTAGCTTGGAAGGCTAGGGCTCTACCATTGAGCTACACCCGCATATTGTCGTTTTAATGGTCGGGGTGACAGGGATTGAACCTGCGACCTCATGGTCCCAAACCACGCGCGCTCCCATCTGCGCCACACCCCGCTATGGTTAGAACACTTTGTTTTGTTAGTGTTCCTCCCAGCGACAATGATTATTCTACACGATATAAAACTATACGTCAACACTTTTTTTAAATTTTTTATAATTAAAATTTGGACAATTCATATTGATTATAGTTAAATACCTATATTTCTTCTAAATAAGGATATATATTATTCTTCTCATCAATTGCTATAAATCCTATGGAACGTTTGCTAGCTCTAGGCATGGATGTACTGCCAGGGTTCATTAATATAATACCATCCTCTTCTTCGATTTGTGCCATATGAGTATGCCCATATAAAGCTATTTTAACATCTAACTCTTTAGCTCTAAAATATAAACTTCCTAAATCATATTTCACACCATATTTATGCCCATGGGTTATAAAAATCTTTATACCATTAGCCTCAATAATTTGTTCTAATGGGTAACCCCCAATAAAATCACAGTTTCCTGTAACAGTATAAACTTCTCCTTTAAAATCTCTTTTTAAACTCTCTGCATCCTCTATATTATCTCCTAAATGAATAAGCATATCTGCAGTTTTAATTAATTCTTTAACCTTTTTTAGATAGTAATTGTCTCTATGCGTATCACTAACTACAGCTATTAACATTTAGTCCACCTCCATATATTCTATACTAGCTCTTGAACTAATCTTTCTTTTAATTTATCTAGAGCTCTTCCTCTATGGCTAATACTATTTTTCTCGCTGCTCGTCATTTCTGCAAAAGTTTTATTAAATTGAGGTACAAAGAATAGCGGATCATAACCAAAGCCATCCTCCCCCTTTAAGCCTTTTAATATATACCCTTCTGATCTGCCTTCTGCTACAATTTCTTTGAAATCATCTGTAATTAGAACGATAGCACATTCAAATCTAGCTGTTCTTTTCTCAAAAGGAATCCCCTTCATATTTTCAATAAGTTTTTCATTGTTTTTTCTATCATTTCCATGCTCTCCAGCATACCTAGCAGAATAAACTCCAGGAGCTCCATCTAGACAATCAACTACTAATCCTGAATCATCTGCCATAACCATAAAATTATCTCTATTATTATTCTTTAAAAATTCAGCTATTTCTATAGCTTTCTTTCTGGAATTTTCAATAAAAGTTTTACCGTCTTCTTCTACATCTATGTTGATTTCCGCTTCCTTCAAAGAAATAACCTGCAAATTTAAGTCCTTTAATATTTCCTTTATTTCTTTTATCTTATGTTGATTATTACTAGCAACAATTAAACTCTTCATATTTCCTCCAAATCATACTATAAAAAATATAGTTTATAATTTTCTTTTATTAATTTAAAGATATTTTTCAGCAATATATACATATATTTATATAAGAATTATTATACGAGGTGAAAGTTTTGAGATATATAGGTCCATTTTTCAGGATAAATTCTTTATCTGCAGATGAAATCAAATTTCAACTATTTCATCTATCTAAAGAATCTATAAAACACCTAGAACTGCAAAGCTCTTGTGGTATTTTAGCCTCAATGAGACATTTAAAAAAACTTCTTTCTACAAATGATATTAACATATTAAAAGATTTTTCTCCACTAATCTGTCTTTATAAAAAAGGACATCCTCTTTTAATTAAATCTGGGAAGCATCCATTCTCTTGGGATAGTGATAGCTTTAAAAAAGAAGTAATGGTTGATTCAAATGCTTTCTTAACACTAAGTCTTTTAAGTTTATCAGAATACTATAATTTTTTCGAGTTCATTGATTATCCATTATATAATCTAAACAAGGTCTATAAAGCTATTAGTAAAACTCAATTAGACTTTTACTCTGATCATTTAAGAAATAATGATGGTTTATTTATTTCCAAGAAAAACATGGGGGATAACCATTTTGATAGTATGAGCCTCTCAAAGAAAAATGAAAATTTCTTATTTTCAGATCAAGCGCTTATGATGTGTGCATACTATAACTTCTATCTTGTATCTAATGCATCAGACAAAGATATGTATAAGAATTTTTCCTTAGAGATACTTAATATGTTCTCAGAATGTATAGATCAAATTTACGATAAATCTCTAGATGAATGTTGTTTACTTTGCTTTGCTTTCAATCTATTCTATTCATTATCTAAAGAACCAAAAAGCAAACTATTGCTAATTGATTTATGCGATATATTAATAGATAAATTTGAAGAAAAAGAAAGTGCCATTAAATCTATATCAGATGCCTCCTTTGTTTCAATTAACCTATTAAAATGTTACTCTAACACAGGTTTATGTAATTTTAGAGATAAAGCCATAAGTATATCCGCTTCTCTAGCTGCTCTATATAATAAAGAGAAGGGTTATATTGATGTACCTGATGATAAAAAGGATATCAAATATACATCTATAGAATTAGCACTATATGTTATAAACATGCTGATGTATTCTAACCATGTAGATGATGAATATTTAACAAAGCAGCTAATTCCACATATGTATAAAGCTCTTATAATAAGTTCAGATATTTTAAATAGCTTCCCTGAAGCACCTGACTTAAACAGTCCTGAAAGATATAAGAATTTTTCCTTTGATGCTGCAGATTTAATTGAAGAATCAAAATATAAACTTACATCTGTTGAATCTCCTGATTCTTCTGGACTCGCATCAATATTCATTAAGAATGTATCTTATTCAAAGAAAAAATTTGAATTTAGTCATAGCAAAACAAGTTTTGATAGTACAAAAAATCTTCTTCTATTCTATATGATAATTTATCTTTTTAAAGATGATTTTATTCAAACAATTTGCGAAGGTGTAAAACCAGAATATAAAGAGCAATTAAATAGAACAGTTCCTTCGTCTAACACAAAAGAAGCATCTATAAACAAAATAAATACTTCAGTAGAACATGTAAATACTGACACCATAGAAGAGGCAGAAGATGATATCGAAGAGAAGGAACCATTAGAAAGAACTTCTGAACCAAAATTACCAATGAATAAGCCTGCCGAAAAAAATTTATCAAATAAAAATAGCAAAAAATCAAAATAATAAAATTTAAAGCCAAAGCTTACTGCTATTATGTAAGGTTTGGCTTTCTTATTTCACTTCTATACTCTTTAACTTTACATTACCATCTTTATCGAAATCTACATAATTAATCTTTGCTGATTTGCAAATAACCTGATTCTCAAACAATAAAGGTAGGCATAATACTCTATTACTTATAACATTTCTAATCTTTTCTGTATCCTTATCGCTAAAGTTGCTCTCCATATTAATAAATTTATTTTTTTCATATTCTATAGTCTTGCAATTGGAATCAATTAGAATATCCTTATATATTTCATCTTCTTCCACTTTACTAAAATCATAAGTAGAAATCTTCATATCGTAATCTTGGTTGTTTGCTGATTCATCATTTTTATATGATACTAGATTAATATTAATTTTTAAATTATCTAATAAACAATTCTTTATAAGTGTAGCTACTTCCTCATCACGTTCTTCATAAAGCAAATTTAATCTATCCATTTTAACATCACCAATAGATGACAATAAAGATTTTGCATCTTGAATACTCTTTGCTTTCTTTTCTTTAAGTTTACTATCCTCAATTACATTTTCCGAAGTAAATAGAGCCAAATCCCCTTGTTTTCTGTTTCTTGTTATATCTCCTCTTGTAACTTCATAAATGCCACTTTTTACCCCTAAGTAATTATATAACTCATATTTTATTGCACTGTCTATTGCTCTTCTAAAAGCTAAATTGCTAGTAATACTTTTTTCTGCTAAGTTAAACTTTAATATTAATGTTTTTTCCAATGGATAAACTTGAAGTTTATTATCTACATACAATTTTTCAACTTCACTTATAGGTGCCCCTTTAAACACATCAATCTTATTTGTCTGCAAATCTGCTAATGCCATCTCTGTACTAGAATAGCAGCTTACTTTTATTTTCTCTTGCGCTTTCGACTCTCTATCCCAATACTTTTCATTATGTTTCAGCATGATTGTGCCATCTGAGTTCACTTCTTGAATTCTATACGCACCTGAATAAACTACTTTCTTATAATTTGGAATTAAATTCTTTAAACTATCAATATCTTTTACTAATCTATATCTTGGATCAGCTAGTTTTTGAATAAGTGCATCATCTTTATTATTCATTCTAATCTTTATATTTTTATCATCTACTTTAATTATTGCTACTCCAGAAAAATCAATCTTTCCTTCATGATAAGCTTTTACACCATAAATTGAATATAACCCTTGGATTACATCTGAATTATTCTTCTGTGAAAGCACTTGACTAAAATAACTTATGACATCCTGCGATGTTATTTGTGAGCCATCACTCCAATATATATCCTTTTTGAGAGTTAAAATATATTCTAACCCATCATTACTTTTCTTATATCCCTCAAGCAATACTGGTACTATAGCCCCACTTTTATTTTCCTCAAACAATCCATCAAATAACGCTGAGTAAATGTCCATATTTTCAATTCTTCCTTCAAAAGGTCTAAAATTAACATCTATATTTCTCACACCATAATTAATGTAATCCCTTGAATTGATATTGAGCTCACTTACATCTGCTTTACATGATGCTAATGAAATACAAAAAAATAGTATTAGCATAAGAAACTTAACTTTATTTCTTCTTTTCATTATAGTTCCTCCTTTTACTAACAGAATTTATTCTAATCCTGTCCATAAAATGCTAATATTATTCAACTAGTATGGCAAGTATTTAAAAAAGTGTATATTATATATATTAAATTCATTGCTATGAAATATTTTACTGGACACTTGAGTCTTTAAGAATTTTACTCCATTAATAAGCTGTATACTAGAAGAAAGTGGCCTGGTATGATTAACTTCATATATATCATTAGCAAAAGTTCCAGTACTGATATAATAGGCTCTATCCATATTTATAATCTCACATTTTCTATAAAAATCCTCATATTCATATACAACTACCTTATTACTCTTTTGAAATTTAATAAACACCTTCTCTAATCTCCCTATTAATTCAACTTCAAACCCAAATTTATCTTTTAATAATAGTTTATTTTGTATTCCATATTTCCAACAATTTTTTATAAGAATATTGTATAAAACTTCCGCATCAATACTATTTAGCCTATTCAAAGCTTTTTTAGTATTTTCTTTGTTAAGCTTATATAACAATTTATCTAGCACTAAATGTACCCCCATAAAAATTACCTCTATGATTTATATTATATGTAATTTTTTCTTAAAAATTTATATCTTTTTGTTTTTGTGATATAATTCAATATATATTATTAATTAATACATCTGAAAATAAATAGCAAAATCAAATAGACTAGTATATAAAACCATTTACTTTCAGATGAATATCATACTATACTAGGAGGTCACGCTATGATTTTGGCACTTGAAATTATAGGTTTACTGTTCATGGCAATTGTTGCGGGGATTTCAATAGCAGCTCTTGTCATCTTTATTCAAATGTTTTCACAGATTAAATATCAAAACTATTTACTTGCAAAACTTACTCATTCGATTAACAATATAGGCAATACAGTAAATTCTATAAACAATATTCCAAATAACTCTGTAGCTCAGCAAGATTTCGTTGAAGAATCTCAGATTGCTAACATGGAAGAACAATCAGCAATTCCTCACATCATTAGATAAAAAGAAAACCTAGAAATAATCAGAAAATTATTTCTAGGTTTTTTGCATTTATTATTTGAAAATATAATAATTATTTTACATATATAATCATAAAGTATAGAGCTCCCACTGCTACAAACAAAAATATTATTGGATACACTCGTTTCTTCCATCCTGTTTCAGAAACAAAGAATCTCAAAGCCCAAAAAAACATAGTTATTGCTAAAGTTATTTGAATCAACTTATAAGAATTAAATATCTGAGCAATATATACAAATTGATACATTGTTAATAGAGTACATATAATAGTAGCACTAGCACAAACTGCTGCTATAACACTTAATATAGAAAGAATTGTTAGCATAATCTATCAACCTCCTATCATACTTTCAAATTCTTCCTCTGAAAGCGTCTTAACACCTAATTCAACAGCTTTAGTATACTTTGAACCAGCATCCTCTCCAACAATAACATAATCTGTTTTCTTACTAACACTGCCAGAAACCTTAGCACCTAGTGACTCTAATTTTTCTTTTATAGATGTTCTAGAGTAATTAACAAGAGATCCTGTAACTACTACTGTTTTTCCTTCAAATACATTCTCTTCTACTTCAATTTCTTCATAATGAGGCTTTACACCTAATTGTAATAATTCATTTACTATAGATTTAACTTTTTCTTCTTTGAAGAAATCAACTATGCTCTTTGCTACTATATCCCCTATATCTTGTATTGCAACTAAAGCTTCAAAAGAAGCATTCATTACATTGTCTAGATTTTTAAATTTAGCACTTAAATCCTTAGCTGTTTTTACTCCTACATTAGGTATGCCCAATGCATAAATAAAGGCATACAGCTCACATTCTTTGCTGTTTTCTATAGAATCTAATAAGTTTTGTGCCTTTTTATCACCAAACTTTTCTAAACCAATTAATTTTTCTTTTTCTAACTTATATAAATCGGATATAGATTTAATATCTAATTTTTCAAACAATTGCTCTGCTGTCTTTTCAGAAAAGCCAGCTATATTCATTGCGTCCCTGCTGCCATAATGCACAATACTCTTTACCATTTGAGGTTTGCATGAAAGAGTATTCTCACAGAAAATATGCACACCATCTCTTATCAAATGACTGCCACAAGCTGGACATAAAGTTGGAGGTTCAATCTCCTTGGCATTTTCATCTTCTCTTGCTGTTCCCATAATTTCTGGTATAACATCATTACTTCTTCTTACAAAAACATCTGAATATAGCTTAACGCCCTTTCTATTGATATCATCCATATTATTTAAAGTAGCTCTTTTAACTGTTACTCCAGCTAATTCTACTGGTTCTAATATAGCTGTAGGAGAAACTCTACCACTTCTTCCTACATTCCACTCAACATCTATTAACTTTGTTGTAGCTTCCTGAGCCTCAAACTTGTATGCAATTGCCCATTTAGGAAACTTAATTGTATTTCCCATCAGTTCTCTAGTTCTTATATCATCAATTGCAAAAACAACTCCATCAATATCATAGTTTAATTCAAATCTTATCTCTGCAATATAATCTATCTGCCTCTTAATCTCATCTATTGTAGTACATTCTTCCATGTATTCATCAACTGGCAAACCTCTTTCTTTAATAAAATGCATCATCTCAACATAACTTTTAAATTGTTTTCCCTCTTTATAACCTACATCATAGAAAAATGCTGAAAGATTTCTTCTTGCAGTTTCTTTTACATTCAAATTTCTTAGTGCCCCTGCCGCACCATTTCTTAGGTTCTTTAATGGAACTTTAGCTGTTTTATTATATTCATCAAAAGCCTCTTTTGTCATGATAACTTCACCATGTACTTCAAAGATGTCGCTATTATCAATCTTAAGAGGTATTTCTTTAATGGTTTTGGCTTGAGCTAAAACCTGTTCCCCTACTTCTCCAGTACCTCTAGTTGCAGCACTTATAAGAATACCTTCTGTATCATAGGTACAATTTAATGTGAGACCATCAAATTTCTTTGTTGCAATATACTTTATACTTGGCAATTTCTCAGAAGCAGTTTTATTATAGTCTTCTACAAATTTTAAATTCTTTTCATGCCAAGCATTTAATTCCCCAAGACTCTGAGCTTTATCTAAACTCCACAACCTTCCTCTATGAGTATATTTCTCAAATTGCTCTAAAACTACATCACCAACTCTTTCTGTAGGAGAATATGGCAACTTATATCCTGTTTCTATCTCTAACTGTCTAAGTTCATCATATTTTACATCATACTCTTTATCTGCTACAGTTGAATTGCTTAGAACATAATATTCATAAGCATATTGATTTAATTCCTTTACTAATTCTTCTATCCTAACTTTCTTATCCATATCTAAACCTCTTACTATAATAATTCTAAAGGTGCGATACTTAATAACAAGTTCTTTATTCCTTGGCTGTCAAAGGCTATTGTAAGCTTAACATCATCACCTTGAGGAACTGCACTTATTATAGTACCTATACCAAACTTCGCATGAGATATCTTTCTTCCAGCAGCTGCTTCATCTTTAGTTAAAGCCGTTTTTTCTCCCTTAGAGTTGTTCATTGCATTCATTAATTGTTTTTCTGCTTCACTATAAGACATTGTTGGTCTATGATTTGTATCACTCATTAATGAATGTGGGTTGTAAGAATTCTTGTTGCTATATGAATTATAACTACTTCCACCAGAAGCACTTTTATTTGCAAAACTACTTCTTGTAGATAACCCACCCTTATTTCCTGACACATACTCCTTAAGAGTTGCTGGTATTTCTGCAATAAAATCTGATTGAGCATAAGAAACAGTCTTGCCAAATACTCTTCTAATTTCAGCAGAAGTCATATATAAAATATCCTTAGCTCTAGTTATACCAACATAACAAAGTCTTCTTGATTCTTCCATGTCTTTTTCATTATTAAGAGATGCTTGCCCTGGAAATATTCCATTCTCCATACCAACCATAAATACTACCGGAAACTCAAGTCCCTTTGCTGAATGCACTGTCATTAAAGTAACCACATCCTGCTCTCCATCTATGTTATCAACATCCTGCACTAAAGATACCTTTTCTAAAAATGCTGATAAAGATTTGTCCTCTTCAGTACCATTTTCAAAATCTACTGCAGCTGATACTAGTTCTTTAATATTTTCTATTCTGCTTTCATCTTCTGGATCTTTTGAATTTTTAAGTTCTTTTACATAACCTGTTTTTTCTAATATCTCTTCTATAAGCATAGATACTGAAAGTTGACGTTCCATCGAAATAAGTTCTTCCATTATATCTGTAAACTTAGTTATAGATGATACATTTCTTGCTGTAAGAGTAGAAATGCTCTCTGCTTCTAATAAGCAATCATACAATGGAATATCTGTATCTAAAGAAAACTGAGCTACCTTTTCTACCGTTGCATCACCGATACTTCTCTTGGGAACATTAATTATTCTTCTTAAACTTACTGTATCAGCGTTATTATTGATAAACTTCAAGTATGCTAAGATATCCTTAATTTCTTTTCTATCATAGAATTTAAGTCCACCTATTATCTTATATGGTATTGCTCTCTTTATAAACTTTTCTTCAAACCCACGAGATTGCGCATTTGTTCTATATAGTACAGTAAATTCATTATACTTAAGTGATTTTTCCTTAATTAATTCTTCAATCTTACTTGCAACAAAATCACACTCATCACTATCAGAATAAGATCTGTATATTTTGATTTTTTCTCCACCTTCAGCTTCTGTTCTAAGAACTTTGCTTTTTCTTTCAGCATTATTCTTTATTACATTATTAGCTGCATCCAATATATTTCCCTTAGATCTATAATTTTGCTCAAGCTTTACAACCTTGCATGCTGGATAATCTTTTTCAAAATCAAGAATATTTCTAATATCTGCTCCTCTCCACTGATATATACATTGATCATCATCACCAACAACACAGATATTTTTATATTTATTAGCCAAAAGCTTTACTAATTCATATTGAACCTTATTTGTATCTTGATACTCATCTACCATTATATATTTAAACTTGTTTTGGTAGAAATCTAACACATCTGGATTCTTAAGAAAAAGTTCTACCGTTTTACTTATTAGATCATCAAAATCTAGAGCATTATTCTCCTTAAGCTTCTTTTGATATAACAAATATAAATCTGCAACCTTATTTAACTTAAAATTGCTTTCATTACTTCTCTTGTACTGAGCTGGTGTAATGAGATCATCCTTTGCCTTGCTTATCTTTGATAGGATTTCCATGTCAGTAAGATCCTTATCATTTATATTTAATTCTTTTATGCATTGTTTAATAAGTGCTTTTTGGTCATAACTGTCATATATAGTGAAATCCTTTTTGTATCCTAACTTGTCAATCTCTCTTCTTAAAATTCTTACACAGGTGGAGTGAAAAGTAGAAATCCACATGCTATCCGCTCTTTCACCAATTAACTTCTTTACTCTTTCCTTCATTTCACCAGCAGCTTTGTTAGTAAATGTTATAGCTAATATATTATATGGATTTATATATTTCTCATCTAACATATACGCTATCCTGTATGTTAATACTCTTGTTTTACCAGAACCTGCTCCTGCTAATATAAGAACTTGCCCATCTACTGTAGTTGCGGCTTCATATTGCTCTTTATTTAGTAGTTTTCTTAAATCCATTTACTCGCTTCACTCCTTAAAATATTAGAAGAGGAATTCAAACTTTCCTCTTCTATTAGTACGTTATCTATAATTATATCATATTTAAATCTCTATTAATCATCAGTTTTATATTATGTATTTTTGAATTATATCATTCATATATTCAAACGTTGTGAATGCTAAAATTCATTTTTCAAAATTCAGGACATAAAAAAACGCAGCCCTTGGGGTTAGGCTACGTTTCAGCAATAAGCAATAAATAAAAAGGGGGCTATTTATTCCTTTTATTTATCCTTGCAACATAATTATATTAGAAATATACCTATATTTCAATAGTTTTATAAAAAAACTTTTAGAAACTTTTTATTAATTGTGACATAAAAATTTCATATACCCCTTCAATTTGTTTATATTTGTTTTATTTTTGCAAGTTCTTCTTCTGTAAGTTCTCTATATTGTCCTTCTTCAAGATCAGTATCTAACGGTAATCCTGCAAAACTAATTCTTTGCAGATAAACAACTTTCTTTCCCCTACTTTCGAACATTCTTTTTACCTGATGATATTTGCCTTCTTGAACTGTAACATGAATTTCTGAACCTTCATCCATCGGTCCTATAATTTCAAGCTTTGCACTCATACATTTATAACCATCATCCAGAGTAACCCCTTTTTCAAAAGCTTTAATATCTTCTTCATCCACTGGTTTATCTATGTATGCATGATATACTTTATCAACACCCCATTTAGGAGAGATTAATCTATGGTTTAATTCACCATCGTTTGTAATAAGCAACAATCCTACAGTATCTTTATCCAATCTTCCTACAGGGAATGGCTCAAAAATCGCATGTTCTGGCTCTAATAAATCTATAACAGTTTCATCCCTATTATCAAAAGTAGCTGATATTACTCCATCTGGCTTATTCATCATTAAATATATGTATTTTCTATACAAAACTTCTTCTCCTGCCACTACAATTTTAGATTTTTCTGGATCAAGCTGAAAACCATTATCTTTAATTACAACTCCATCAACTTCTACTAAGTTCTTTTTTACTATAGACTTTATTTCTTTTCTGGAACCATATCCTAAATTTGATAAAACCTTATCTAATCTTTCCAAATTAACACTCCTCTAATTTCAAATTTAATTTATAAGTTAACAAATGCATACTTCTAATTAAGTCACACTAAAACTCAAATAAATGTACTCAATATCTTCATCAAGTTTCACTTGATATATTAGCACATCACCTTTTGTATTACCAGTTAAGGATCTGAAAATCAGTACTAATTTTAAATACGCTACCATATCTTATACTATATATAATAACCTATTTTAAGAAAAAAAGTTTGTAAAGAAGATAACTATTTTAACTTCTCTACAAACTTATATTTCTAATAATTATACAATATTATTTCTATAATTGCCCATAACTTTTGCCACATAATCTTGAGTTTCTGAAGGCATCTTATAAAGATCGTTTATTGATGAAACACCCCTTCTTTGCATAGTTCCTGACCCAGCATTGTATGCCATAAGAGCCATCTCTACATTCCCATTATAAGTATTAAGCAATGTCTTAAGTAACTTAGTTCCAGCATAAACATTCTGATCTACATTAAATGGATCTGTGACTCCTGCTGCTTTGCAATTTTCTGGCATAAGTTGCATAAGTCCCATGGCACCAGCACCTGAAACTGCAGTAGAATCATATCCAGATTCCTGCTGAATTATAGATCTAATTAATCCTTCATCCACACCAAATTGCTTAGAAGCCTTTAAAATTGCAGCATCTATCTGAGGGTTACTGTTTCCATCACTAGATGAAGATGATATTCTATTTTTTATTAAGTTATTATAATTATAATTTAGCTTATCTAAACTTGTATTAGAATCACTACTACTCTCATCACTTGAACCTTCTAAATTATATAAAGAATTGTTTGTAGATCCTGTAGTAAAGCTATTTAACATATCTTCTACGTTTTTATCTGTATTATCACTTGTTATATTGTCCATAATACCTTGCATAATTAAATCAAAATTATTATTTTCACTATCACTATCACTACTACCTATAGCACTTTTCATATACGTATTTAACATTTGCATGGCTAATACTTGTTCTGGTTTATCAATTTTCATTTTCATCCTCCATTCTTCTGCCTTTAATTTTCATCTACGTTAAATTGAAAGATCATTTTCTTTTCATCTTTATTCATACTTTTCTACTTTAGCTTTCATCTACGTTAAATTCAAAGGTATCGTAATCTTCATAAGAACATTTTTTATAATAACTTTTTGCTAATACCAATAATTTATATTTACCCAAATCAAAAGGTCTGAAACTATAGTAATTCTTTCTACTGTAAGGTTGTACTAACTTCCAATTTCCTTTGTTCATAATGTAAAATTCATAACAAATAGATTTACCACCTTGAGAATTTATTGTAAAATTAATTTCTTCATCAATCTTGGCTCTAGGATTATCACAATATATCTCAGTACCTGTAACAGGCGGTGCCTCACTGACAATTAATTTTACTTCTCTCTTGCTGTCAAACTCACCTTTACACTTTATATTTTTAGCGTACATTTCAACTCTATACTTTCCAGCTCTCTTAGGTTTTAAGTTAATTACTTTATCGTAGATAAAATCTGTTTCTTCAATTATCATCTCATCAACTTTTATAACATACTTTATCAATGTCTCTTTAGTATTCTCAGTTATACTTTCAATACTTATTTCATCTCCAACTAAATAATACTCTTTAGTATCTATTAATATATGATCAATTTTTCCTTCCATATATGGCTTCACATCAAAATATAAGAAACTATGCGCATCAAATTCTTTAGCTGAATATTTATCTTTAACTCTTACTTCTAATTGATATTCTCCACTTTCTTCTGGAGTGAAGTTTACCCAATTTACATTTCCATAAGGTATTTCTTCTGAATCCTCACCATCATGTCTTACAATAAAACTATATTTTAAGTCTGTACCACCCTCAGCGATAACTTTTATATTAATAGGATTATTAACTAAATAATTTCTATCCCTATCCACAGTTAGGTCCATAATCTTCACTGTTCTTTGAAGTTGCTTTTCTATTAAGAAATCAAAACTTGCTGTTACTTCATAATCAGGTTCATTTTTATAACTTTCATCCTTGATATATACACTAACTTTGTAATCACCAGCTTGTTTTGCTTCCCACAAATAATTATTTTGTCTCAAATATCCTGAATCTTCACCATAATTTCCATCAATTCTAAATCTATATAATAAGTTTTTGCCACCCTCTGCAACTGCTTTTACAAGAATTTTATTTTGTTCTGTCTGTGGTGAACTAACATCTGTAGTGAAATTAGTTATCTTGATTGGGTAATATGGAATTACCTCATACATTATGATAGCTCTATCATCATATTCTCTTTGGGAATACATATCCTTGGCTAAACATAATAGCTTATACTCACCTGCTTCTTCTTCAGTAAAACTCACCATCTTTCTTGATGAAAAATCCTGCACACAGATAGCTTTTCCATCTGAATTTATTTTTATAAATTTATACAAAATGGTTCTCTCATCAGCACCTGCTGTTTCTACTTGAAAAACCAAATCTTCTCCAACTAATAAATCATTGGTTAAACATCTGTAATCTGTAATTTGTAACTTTTCTATATCATTCACCTCAAAACATATAGTTTTAAAGTCATCAAAATTATTCTCAGAATAAGGCACCTTACACTCAACTAAAATTTCATGACTTCCTGGTTCTCTGCAGGTAACTTGAATTTTATTTTCTGTTCCATAATCCCTTAGTAATTGCCAACCACTCTTCCCATCGATCCAAAATCTATACATAACAGGAATCTTAGTAGATTGTGCTTCTAAATGAATCTTTTCTCCCACTGAATATCTTAATTTATCAATATATACAGATTTTATTAACTTTTCTTCCTCCGAACCTATAACAAAATCTTGCTTTACCATCTCATCAAAGGGTCTCTTTGATCCCTCTTTCT
The DNA here is from genome assembly GCF_024345225.1 of Clostridium sp. TW13. Lineage (NCBI taxonomy): Bacteria > Bacillati > Bacillota > Clostridia > Eubacteriales > Clostridiaceae > Inconstantimicrobium > Inconstantimicrobium mannanitabidum. The sequence continues at coordinate 151,591 of NZ_BROD01000001.1, read as the reverse complement.
TTATTTGGACCATAACTAAATACCTACCATTTTCATTTGGTGTCCATACACATGAATTATCATCACTAAAATCCTTTAAAGTTTTCCATATTCCGTCTATTCCTGCCATAAACTTATATTGACACTTTTCTGCAACCTCATTGTTTACTGTAATAACTATATCACTTCCAGCAATTTGTGGACTTTCTTTACCAAAATATAATGTTATTTTTTGTTCAGTATACTCCATAATATTCACCCCTTATACTTACGAACCATTATATCATTTATTACATTTATTGTAAAATATATTGTTTTTTACTTATTTATATCAAAACAAATTAATTATTTCATCGTAATATTAGAGAATATTATATATTATCTGCATCTTTTTTTATGTATTTACAATAAGGCATATGAAAAATGCCTAAATTCAATTTCATTGTAAATAATACCTCTATTTTAAAGTATATCATATTATTATCTAGTTGATAAGAACCACAATATAGAAAAGAGCAGATAGAAATTATTCTACCTGCTCTTTTTAATGAGAACTTTAAGATTTCTATATAATCTATCATCATCTTCTGCAGTTCTCTTTTTTATTGTACCTGTCTTTATTCCTGCTCTTCTAGCCTTTTGAGAAAGATGTCTTTCAAAAAGTAATTTATCTATATTATCTAAATCATAGATATGCCCTTTTCCTCCTATGGCATAAGCTTTCTTACCTAAAGCCATAGAAGCAACTCCAAAATCCCCAGTTACTACAATATCTCCCTTTTCTGCTTTGTTGATAAGGTTCATATCAACACTTTGAAAACCAGCATCAACATATATAACCTCACTATAATCTGAGGTTATATTATGGTTGATATCACATAGTATCACTACTGGAATCTTTTCTTCCTTTGCTGCCTTTTCTATAAGAAGTCTTCCTGGACATGCATCTCCATCCACTAGAATTTTCATAATTAAAGTCTCTTCTCTAATTCAGCCTTCATATCTTCATAGCCTGGTTTTCCAAGTAAAGCAAACATGTTTTTCTTATATGCTTCAACTCCTGGTTGATTAAATGGATTTACTCCTAATAAGTATCCACTAATTCCACAAGCTTTTTCGAAGAAATAAACCATTTGTCCAAAATAGTATGGAGTTAATTCTGGTACGTTTAATATTAAATTAGGAACTCCTCCATCATTGTGAGCTAATAATGTTCCCTTGAAAGCATTCTTATTTACAAAGTCCATAGTCTTTCCAGTTAAGAAGTTTAATCCATCAACATTTTCTTTGCTTTCTTCTATTACTATTTCTTTCTTAGCTTTTTCTACACAGATAACTGTTTCAAATATATTTCTTAATCCTTCTTGGATGTATTGTCCCATTGAATGTAAGTCTGTTGAGAAATCAACTCCAGCTGGGAATATTCCCTTTCCATCCTTACCTTCTGATTCTCCATAAAGTTGTTTCCACCATTCATTGAAGAAATGAACGCTTGGTTCGTAATTAACTAATATTTCAGTACGCTTTCCTTTGTTGTATAAAGCATTTCTTGCAGCAGCATATTGATAACATTGGTTTTCTTTTAATGATGGATTGCTGTATTCTTCTCTAGCATCAGCAGCACCCTTCATGATTTCATCTATATTTACTCCAGCAGTTGCTATTGGAAGTAAACCTACTGCTGTTAAAACAGAGAATCTTCCTCCAACATCATCAGGAACTACGAAAGTCTCATATCCTTCTGTATCAGCTAAATTTTTAAGAGCACCCTTTGATGCATCAGTTGTAGCAAATATTCTGCCCTTAGCTTCTTCTTTTCCATATTTCTTTTCTACATAGTCTTTGAATATTCTAAATGCTATAGCAGGTTCTGTAGTTGTACCTGATTTTGATATAATGTTTACACTTACATCTAAACCTTCAATAGCTTCTAATAATTCAGCCATGTAAGTTGAACTGATGTTGTTTCCAACGTAGAATATAGCTGGTGTCTTTCTCTTTGCCTTTGGAAGAGAATTATAGAAGTTGTTTGTTAACATTTCTATAGCAGCTCTTGCTCCAAGGTAAGATCCACCGATTCCTATAACTATTAATACATCTGAATTTCCTTGAATCTTTTCTGCAGCTTTTTTAATTCTTGCAAATTCATCTTTATCATAATTTACTGGAAGATCAACCCAACCTAAGAAATCTGAACCTGCACCTGTTTTGTTATGTAGCTTTTCGTGAGCGTCTTTCACCATTCCTTCAAAATATTCAACCTCATGTTCACTTAAATAATGTTGAGCTTTTGTTAAGTCTAACTTTAAACCTTTAGTCATTTGTCCCTACCTCCAAATAATACTTACTTTTTGCCCAATATATATTTTATCATATATACTGTAAAAATAGTTAAACATTTCAATGTATGTTTTCATGAAATTTTCTTTTAAATATCCTTATATATTATATCACAATAAAAGTGGATTTATAATCCTTAATAAATATATCTATATATACTAATTTATTCAACATAATGAGTTAACATTCATTTAATCTCACATTTATATCTTTTCTAAATCTTCTTCTTATAATTCATTTATAATTATATTTTTCTACACATTATCTTCACAATTATTATCTATACTAATACTCATAGCAAGCAATTAAAAATCAAATCATCCCCCTTGTAAAATATATCACTCCAAACATTTATGATCCCCCTTAAATGTTTGGAGTTATTTTGTTGGCAAAAATAACATAAATATTCTAATAATAACGAGCTACTTATATTTTTATAAAAACATGTGTAGAAGTATTCCACTTAAATGTTGGCAGAAAAATGTCGATTTTTTGTAACTTGTCCACCAACATTTTTATGGAACAGTTCTATACAGATAGGAATATGACACATATAGTCCTTGATAAAATACATGAATTTTATTAAAAACTATATATATTACAATTTACACCTAATATATAATATTATCTTTAAATATGAAAATAGGAACTGTATCAAGTAGATTATTCTTCTCAATACAGTTCCTTTATTAACTTTCATTAAAATTTGAATTTTGATATATTGGTTTGAAGATCTATTACAATCTCAGTTAATGCTTCAGCGGCCTCTGCTACTTGTTTCATTAGTGCAGTTTGTTCCTCCGAACTTGCTGCAACATTTTGAATGGAGTCTGAAGATTCTTTTGAAACTTTTGAAATACTTTGTATTGAAGATGCCATATTAGTTGAATTATTATATAAATCTTGAATTGTTGATGACACTGCTTTCATTTCATCAGCTACAACCCCAAAAGAATTTAATATGTTCTTAAAAGAACTTCCTGCAACATTCATAAGTTGTTTTCCATCATTAACTGCTGTATTTCCTTCAGTCATAGAATTTATACCTTCATTTATATCATTTTGAATTTCAGAAATTAACGTAGCAATATCTCCAGCAGCATTTCCTGACTGCTCTGCTAATTTCCTAACTTCTTCTGCTACTACTGCAAATCCCTTTCCTTGCTCTCCTGCTCTCGCAGCTTCTATAGCTGCATTCAATGCCAAAAGGTTTGTTTGCTCTGATATATCATTTATTAAGGTTATAATGTTGTTAATTTCTGTAGATTTTTTCCCCAACAAATTAATTATATCTGTAGAACGAGAAACCTTGCTACTAATATCATTCATTTGGTTGGCTAATTTCAAAATTACTTGATTCCCTTCTTCAGCAAGCTTAGATGTTTCTGTAGATAGGTATGCTGTAGAATCCACCTTTTGATTTATCTCTCCAATTCCATCTGTTATCATTATTACAACACTTGATATTTCATCCGTTTTTTGAGCATTTATCTCTACACCAGCAGCCATTTCTTGCATGGATACTGCTACTTGCTCTGCCGTAGCTTGAGTTTGATCTGCACTGGCTGTTAATTCTTCTGAAGTTCCTACTATAGTATCAAGATTATTTATTATTGATGAAAAGGTCTGCCTTAAATTTAAAGACATCTTATTCAAATGATCTGCCATATTTCCTAATTCATCATTAGACTTAATATCTAAACTATGAGTAAGATCTCCATCACTGATAACCCTACTTAATTCATCCACTTTAGAAATATTCTTAGTGATATATTTACTGAACAAATAAATTGATATATACATAACAACAATTAGGATAGCACTAATAATTGCAAGTGTTAATAGCAAATCACTTAGTGGCTTATATACTTCTTTTTCAGAAATAGTTAAAGCTATTGTCCATTTTGTTTCAGGTACTTGCTTAAAGTATATAATTCTAGGATCATTCCCTGACTTGTATGAATAACTTCCACTAGAATTACTTAAAATATTTGAACTTATAGACCCTAAAGAAGTATCATCACTTAATTTAGCCTTCATCACTTTATCACTTGCTACCCCAGCAAGATAGGTTCCATCTGTTGCTACTAAAAATGCATTTCCTGTCTGACCAAATTTTAAATTTGTAACTATACTTTGCAAATCACTTAAATCTATATCTGCTGTAGTAGCACCAAGAAAATTGCTAGCTGAATCATAAAACGGAACTGCTGTAGTTACCATTGTTTTCTTAGTTGATTCATCATAATACGGAGCTGACCATGCTACACTATTCCTAGAGTTTTGAGCATTTTTATACCAAGGTTGCCCCATGTAATTATATGTATCTGTGGCATAATCATCTGTATAAACCACTTTGCCATCGTTCTTATATGCATATGGTCCAAAATTCTTTATATCTGCTTTATATTTATAAGCTTCAAACCAAACTCCAGTCCCTAAAGTATCTCCATTTACTTCTGCAAATTTTTGTACTAAATTTTTATATTGATCTTTTGATATACTTGTTCCTGTACTTTCTACAGTTTTTGCTAAAGTTTCTGCTACTCTCTTATGAGATACAAGTTTATTTTGAATATCAAGGCTCAATTCATTAAGCTTAAAATTCATTTTATTATTTATCTCTGTGCTTAATGATTTCTTTGATATAAAATAACTTATTGATGAGAGAAATACAAGAAGAAGTACCGTTATTGGGAGAATTGATAACATTGTTTTTGCTTTAATACTTTTTATTTTCATAATATTTTACTCCTTCAGATAAATAATTATTTCAATAATTGTTTATCGCTTTAACATAACAAAACTAAATAGAGAATTTTCAGAATTATCAATGTAATTATTTCCTCATAATGTTTATTAACCCACTAAAATTTCACTAACTCTCCTTTTATAATTCTATTTTTCTGCACATTATCTTCACAATTATTATCGATACTAATACTCATAGCTAGCAATTGAAAATTAAATCATCCCCCTTGTAAAATATATAACTCCAAACATTTATGATCCCCCTTAAATGTTTGGAGTTATCCTATTTGCAAAAATAAATATTCTAATAATAACGAAAAACTTATATTTTTATAAAACATGTATAGAAATATTCCATTTAAATGTTGATAGAAAAATGTCGATTTTTTGTAACTTGTCCACCAACATTATTATGGAACAGTTCTATACAGATAATATATATATTACAATTTACTCGTAATATATAATATTATATTTAAATACGAAAATAGGAACTGCATCAAGTAGATTTCTCTACAAACACAGTTCCTTAACTGAATCACATTAAAACTTGAATTTTGATATATGGGTTTGAAGCTCTATTACAATCTCAATTAATACTTCAGCAGTCTCTGATATCTGCTTCAGCTTAAGCAGCCTTAAAGTATGGAGTATTAAGACTTGTATTATAACTTAATTTCCCCTGACTCTGTGAATTTGGCGCACTCGTTATAAATATTCCAGCTGCTCCATTAGACCCAGGTATAAAGGTATAAGTTCCAACTGATAAAGTATAATTATTTCCTAGATTATTATCCCATTTTCCATTTCCATCATTGAAGCAGAACTTCATTTGAGTTGCTGTTCCAAGATCTATACTAATCTTGTTATAACCGGCCATTTCAGCTGCAGGCATCTTTACTCCAGGCGCAGCTGTCCATGCCCCTCCATCTGGGCAGTAGTGGATATATGGTGTATTGTATCCATGCTTATAGTAAACTGTAACAATATTTCTTGTCTTCGTTCCTACTGTAATAGAATTGCTCATGTCTGAGATTGGATTATAAGATGAGTCTAATGCCCTTACATAATAGGTATATTGATTATTCTTTGGGGATACTACATTATCCACAAAACTTGTCCCACTTGTTGCAGTGCCAACCAATACTCCATTTCTATATATACCATACCCTCCAATAACAGAACTACCTGTTGACTTAGATTCTGTCCATGCTAGTCTAACAGAAGTATCAGTTGTATTAGTTACTACAAGGTTAGTTGGAGCTGTTGCTTTAAATGCATCAAGTTGTGTTACTGTATGAGTATCACCATTAATCATCCATCGACCTGCTCCAAGTGTATAGTTCTTCGAATTATTATTGTCCCAACTACTACCATTCAAATTAAAGCACACTTCAGTACTGGTATTATCACCAATATCAATAGTATGTTCTTTATACCCTGGATAAAGAATAGAATCACTCATAGTTTTACCCGGAGCTTCAGTCCATACTTTGTTTACACAATAGTGTATATTATTTCTGCCAGCAGAACTCTTATAATATACAGTTACTTTATTTTGTTGAGGAATCTGTACAGTTATAGTCTCACTTTGTTGTGAAACATTGGAACCATCATAAGCTTCTACATAGTATTTATAAGTACCTCCTGGTTCAACAGAAGTATCAGTATAAGTTGGATTAGTGGTTGTTCCAATTGGTACTCCATAAGCACCCATTAGCCATTTGTCACGAAAAATATAATAATTTTCAACTTTATAATTATCTGTAGATGGCTTCCATGTTAATGTAACTGATTTATCCGTCTTACTTATACTGAATCCTGTTGGAACGGTAGGTAGTTCAGTATCTTTTAAAGCAGATACATTAATCCTATCAGTTGGTAATGAATATTCACCTTTATCATTGTATGCTCTTACACTGAATTCCCCTGTTGTGCCAGGTTGTAAATTGGTTACATTAAAGTCTGTGGAAGTGGTTGTCCCCACTTTATTTCCTGAATTATATATTGCGTATCCTGTGACTCCACTTGTAATAGATGGACTCCATGCTAAATGTACAGAAGTCATTCCTTGTGAATCTGAATGCAGATTTGAAGGTACTGCAACATTATCAAAACCAGAACCCATACAGAAGCTTGTTGAACTTCCATCCAATACAACTGGTGTTGAAATCGGTGCTTCATAAACCTCTGAGGTTGCATTATCTATGAATTTAAAATCCTTCACTGTTAACTTTGTACCATCTGCAACCCCATCACTTATCTTAACATTCCACTTATTATGCTTAAAGTCCTGTATACTGTTTGAATCCACTAGTTTTGTTAAATCCAGCACAAAAGTTGCATCATCAGAATTTGCTGTTCCATCAAAGGAACAATTTGCAAAAAAATTACTTTGGAAACCATAAGGACAGTATATATTTTTATCAGTAGTTCCTTTTTCATCAACTGCGGAAATCTCTACACGACTTTGGGATCTGTTAGCAGTATTTAATGTAAATTGTGCGGTAACTTTTGGTGAATAAGAAGTTGGATTTACTGTAATCCAGTATACTTCATTATTGTTTTGAAAAGCATTCTGTCTTCCGCTGCTTGAAGATGGATTATTAGCTACACTTGATACAGGATTAAGTGCATCATAGGACAACCATAAAAATCCATTGTTCCCCCAGTTGCTTCCCCATGAATTTGCTATCTTAAAAGCTCCCTTTTCACCAGGATCAACAACACCATTATTATTAATATCTGACCAAATGTCATCATCATATCCTACTATTGTCATACAATGTCCGCCTTCTGTGCTGTTGCTGGCCCAATCAGCTATTAGTTGTCCTGCATATGCATCATCTAATGAAGTTGAAGGATCATCCTTTACTTGTGTAAAATTTAATGCCTCATAGTATGTTCCAAAGGTAAGTACACTTCCGTTAGCCAACATTGTTTTTACAGCTTGAAGATGTGAATCGTCAGGTGAAGTAACAGGAGTTTGTGTAGAATCATCCCATATACTTATTACTCCACTTTTATCTACCTTGTAATTCATTGCATCTCTATAAATTGACGCATCTGTAGGCCATGCCTTATAATTTGTTTCTGGACTGAGTGAACCAACATAAGGAAATTCATTCCACTTAGCCGCTCCCATTTCAGTTAACACTCTATAATTTTCTCCCAAGTTACTTCCTGAATTTTCGCCACCATTACAAAAATTATATGTCCATTTAGGTGAGAACTTATTAAAATTATTAGGATCATTCTTTGCATCTAAACCTCGAGAAAGATTTGAAGTGTAAGTCATTTGATAATAGGTTGACGCAAAAGTTGTACAAGAGCCTAATCTCCCTTGATCACCTATGGCTGGAAAGGCTGGTAAAACACTATTATCAACATGATTCGGAAGTGAAGCATTAGAACTTGCACTTAAAGAGTTATTTTTTGATGAACTTGGTGCTGTCGAAAAGTTTCTGCTAGCCTTAGCTTTCTCATTTTCTTCAGTTTTTACCCTCTGTTTTCCCAAAGAGTTCAATGCCACCTTGGTTGTTTTAGTCATATGCTTGTCCATCCACTCTTTGTCTTGCTTTGAATTTTGTTTCAAGCCAAAATTATGACTATCTTTTAAATCTTGATTAACAGCCTTTTTATTTATATTACCTAAATTAACATCAGATACAATCTTATTGCTTTTTTCAGCAGCATAAACAGTATTGCCTTGAATTGGACTGCCTAACGCTATAAAACATATTAAAGCTGCAATAGACGTTATTCTTTTAAACTTATTCATATATAAACCTCCTCGTACATACCAAAATGTACAACAATAAATAACAAATAACATATTTAGCTATAGCTAGAAGTAATTACATTTACAATTATACATGTTATATTTTGGTACACAAGGGCTGTAATTGGTACTTTCGTGACATATATAATCGAATTTTGTATGATATCGTTTATATTTTGTTAATATTCTGTTAATATTTGAACGTTTAAATTAAAAAATATTTGATATTTATCATACATAATAAAGCTTATATATCATAAAATTACAGTCAGTAAACTCCCATAAAAAATAATAAGACTACATTATTGCTATAAATATTTAAATATAAATATAGAAACTGCCCCAAATAGATTTTTCTATTAGAGGCAGTTCCATTATTTTTTAGTCTATATTACCAATATTAAATTTGCTCATTTCTAATTCTAATTTTTCTGCTAACAATTGAAGCTCATCTGCATAAGATGTAAACTTATCCATAGCAGCTGTTATCTCTTCAGCTGAAGCAGTGACTTCTTCTGATGCAGAAGCAGTTTCTTGAGATATAGCTGAAATATTTTCAATTTCAGATACTACTCCTTGCTTTTTCTTATTTATATCAACAACAGACGACTTAACTTCTTCAACTTTATCTATCATTGTTGAAATTGAGTTAAGAATCTCACTAAATATCTCCTGAGTTTCTCCTACTGCTAATTCCTGCTCACGTACTACTCTTTCAGTGGATCTAATAGCATCTACCGCTACATCCGATTTGCTTTGTATATTCGCTATAATTTTCTTTATCTCTTCTGTTGAATTACTGGATTCCTCTGCAAGTTTTCTTATTTCATCTGCCACTACTGCAAATCCTCTACCTGCTTCACCTGCACGTGCAGACTCTATACTAGCATTTAATGATAAAAGACTTGTTTGCTCTGTTATTTGAGAAATTGTTTCAGAGATAGTATTTATTTTTTTAGTGCTTTCGTTCATATCTTGAACTATACTATTAACTTCAGAAGTAGCTTCTTTAGTTTTGTTTGATTTTTCTATTAAAGTGTCAATCATAGATAATCCTTTAGAACCTAATTCCTTAGTGCTCACTGAAAGCTTATCCATTTCATTAGAATTTACACTAATCTTGTCTAGTTTATCTGATAAATCATTCATTTCTGAAGCTCCTTTAAGTGCATTTTCTGATTGATTTGATGCACCTTCAGAAACTTCTTCAATTGCCTTTGCCACTTCATTTATAGACGCAGTAACTTCTTCTGACATACTTGCAAGACCTGTAGAAGTCTGTAACACGTCTTTTGATGACTTATTAACGCTACTCATAAGTTCTGATATATTTTTCATCATAAAATTAAAAGAATTAGCTAAATCTCTAAATTCATCTTTCGTAGTTGCTTTTATAGTTGCAGTTAAATCTCCATTTGAAGCTTTTTCAAAGACTTCTTTTAAGTTCTTAATATTTTGATCTATTCCTTTACTAAGCATTAAGGATAAAGCTATGGAGATTAATGTCATAACCAATATTATTATTGTTGTTGTCTGTAGTATAGACATTGTATCATTTGATAATTCACTCTCATCTAAAGTAGCCATTAACTTCCATCCAGTTAAGTTATTGGTCTCATATGCTCCAAATTTTTGCACACCATTAAATACGTAATTAACAAATCCACTATTCTCAGATTTTACCTTACTCCAAATACTTAATTTTGCAGCTGCATCTGTGTTAATAATTGAACTCTTTGGATGAGCCAAAACAATTCCATCTGCAGTAGAAATGTATACATAACCTGAATTACCTATTTTTTTAGTTGCAATTCTTTTTGCTAATGTGGATAACGAACAATCTACACCTACAACTCCAACAACTTGTCCATTCTTTTCCACAACTCTAGCAATTCCAATAACCATCTCTCCAGTTGCAGCATCCTTATATGGCTGAGTTATTATAACATCTCCCTTATGCTCTAAAGCTTGTTTATACCAAGATCTTTGTCTTGCATCGTACCCTTCAGGCATTTTAGTTTGAGGATAAATAAAAAATTTTCCAGAATTTGTTCCATAATACGTATCTAAAATATCTTTATTGCTTCCATTTATTCCTTTCATTATATCAGTTATAATTTCCGGTTTATTGTCGGTATCAATATTTACAATAGCAGGATTTGTTGCATTCATAGAAACTGTAATTAAAAACTTCTCAAAATAATCATTTAACCCTTCATTTACTTCTGAAAGTGTTTGAGTACTTGTAACATTTAGCTTATTATTAAGTATTGACTTAGACTGAAAATAAGATCCAACTCCTAATATCATTAGTGGAATAATACAAATTGCTACTAGACTCATAATCAACTTAGTACGAATATTATTCATTTTTAGATTCCTGGATTTCAAACTTAATACTCCTCTCAATTATTTATTTGTGTGCGAATTATACATATATATCATTTTAACAATCACGACATTTTTCGACACATGTGATTATTATCGCAGTCGTCTAACGCAATCTATAGCGGTAAATATCGGCATAATAGGATATACTTATTTGCAACAAGTTTTAACATACTTTTAACAAGATAAGTAGCTTATAGCTTCTATTTTTATATAAAAATTCAGCTTAAAAACCTTAATTCTGTAATATTAGCACATTGTTTTTCCCATTATAGCTCATTTTTCTTATACTTTTTAATAATCAAGCTTTATATAACCTATTAATCAGCAGTATTTTTTATTATAATATACTTTTTTGTATTTATTTTCATTTAGAATTATTATATGACATTTTTTGATAGTTTCCTTCATTTGTATTATAAACATATAAATGTTAATATAGTATTGAAATATATTTCAGTACTATTTATCAAGTTCAAAGGAATTTTAAATGTTTAACTATTAAAACTATAGTTTTAGATTGAATCTAAGCTTATGGAGTTTAAGAAAGTTCTTCAAAAGCTAATTACAGAAAAATTAATCAAATATAGGATATTTGAATTATTATTAAAGGATACCCTGGAGGAAATTCTAAATTCGCTACAACTATTACTGAATTCATAAAATAAAACTTAATTTATAAATTCAGTAATAGTTAGTCTGCAATTGAATTCACTCTTCCAGTTGGTTATTGTTGGGTTGTGTTGACTCTATTAATCAATTTAAACTAAAATAACTAATTTATTTTAAGAGGTGGGGGTTTTCACAATGAAATATAAATGTTTATCTAAATTAATGGCTGGACTAGTTGCTGCTACTTGCCTTGTAGCACCAATACAAGCAAGTGCATCTACAATTACTGCACCACAAACTCAATCTATTGTTGCTTCTGCTACAGTTACAGATCAAACTGTAAAACTAGATTCAGTGTCTTACGTTGCAACTGATTATATTCATTCAGATGCTAACTACTGGCATACTACATGTGCAGTAAATCACTATAAAGCTTACATTGTAGTAGATAATAAAAGTTATGATAAAACTATAGTTCTACATTATATAGATGGATATGGTGAATGGAAGGACTCAAACAAAGCAACTTATGTAGAAACTAGAAGTGATGGAAAGGAACTTTGGGTTGTAGATGGCTACTTTTTAGGCAATGCTCAATTTGCTATAAATTATAAAGAAGCTAATGTTTGGGACAATAACAATGGAAAAGACTATATGTTATATGACCTTAAATCAACTTCTCCAGAAGCAGCTCAACCTGTAAAAGTACAATCATTATCATATCGTGCTGTTGCTAGCATTCATGATAATAATAACTATTGGCATGCACCATATACTGAATATATTTATACAACTTATATTGTAGTTGATAATAAAAGTTATGATAAGACTATAGTTCTACATTATATAGATGCTGATGGAGTTTGGAAAGACTCTCCAAAGGCTACTTATGTAAGCACTCAAAGTGACGGAAAAGAGCTTTGGGTTATCAACGGAACTTTTGGTGGTAATGCTGAATTTGCTGTAAACTACAAAGAAGCAAATCTTTGGGACAACAACTATGGCAAAAATTACAGATTATTAGACTTCTAATAATTATTAACTAAAAATAATGCATCTTTTGATTAAGGTGCATTATTTTTTTTGTACCATTTCTATGCTTCATTCATATAGTGAAATTATACTGATATTTTAAAGGAGTTATTGATGATTCATAATAAAGCCTTAATCAATCTATATTCCCAAGAAAAATTAAACGACACTTTAATATATTTCTATAGTCTTTGGAAAAAACGCTATTTAAGAACTGTTGAAAATGTTTCTACACAAATGGAATATCTCTTTTATTCTTTGGATCAACCCACTGCTAACAATGCTGTTACTGTATCAGAAGCTATGGGGTATGCTGCTGTTATCTTCCCTCTTATGAGCAGATTTGATGTTGATGCTAAAAACCACTTCATTCGAACTTACAACTATATAAAGAATTACCCTAGTGTCTATAATAAAAATTTGATGGCATGGCAACAAATCAAAACTCCCGATGGGAAAATAGTTAATGCAGAGGAGAAAACAGATTCTGCTACTGATGGAGATATGGATATCAGTTATGGTCTACTTCTTGCTCATAAGCTTTGGGGTAAAAATGATAAAATTTCTTATAAAGACGAAGCGATAAAAAGAATAAATGATTTACTCGATAGTTGCGTTGACAAAACTGATTATATTATTACCCTAGGAGATTGGGTTCAAGGAATTCCTAACAGTACATTTAAAAATGTCACAAGAAGCTCTGATTTTATGATGCATCATTTAATTGAATTTGGCAAAGCTAACCCTGCCAAAACTGCTCAGTTGAGAAAGGTGATGGATAGAATCAATTCAATAATTAATGATCAATTGATGCGGGAAAGTAAGGATACAGGACTAATGCCTGACTTCTTTATAAAATCTGGAGATAAGTACATTGCACCCAAGAAAAAGGTGTTGGAAAGTTCTCATGACGGTGATTATTTTACTAATAGTTGTAGAACTCCTTGGAGATATTCTATGGACATATTGTTTAATAACTATAAGGTAACAAAACAAATGAATACATTAAATAATTGGATAAGGAAGACTACAAGTCAAGCTGCCAAAAATATAAAATCAGGTTACTACATTGCTAATGGCACTCCAGGCTCTAGTTTCGGAACAAGTGATAATTTAGCATTCATAGCTCCATTTTTAGTTGCTTCACTAACTGAACCAGGGAATGACCAATGGACCTTAGATATTTGGAAAGTGCTAATGGAAAAACCTATAGAAAAGTGTACCTTCTATGAAAATACACTTAAGCTTATGGCCATGATAATTGCCACAGGAAATTGGTTTAGCCCAAGCAGCACTGAATATGTAATGAAAAATCGAAGTCAGTATAATATTCATATTTAACAATAATTTATTTTCCCTTATAAACCTTGCAAAAATATACCCCAACATTTATCAAGCACCCTTGTAAGCGTTGGGTTATATTTTTGCATTGAAATTTATCTTACTTAGTCAATATCTATAAGGTATATTAGATTTCTTAATTTTAACCATATTTTCATCCAAATCATTTAAATTTAGAAAATACCTTAGCCCATTTTCTGCTATATCTAAATTATTCTTAGGTCCAATTGTGATTGACTCTATTGGTAGCCTAATCTTTCCACTAGAATTATTAATTATTGATGATTTAAAATATGGAATGAACACACCATTAGTAAATCTACATTTTAGACTATTTGCACTGTTCACCCTATTACCTGGCATTATAACTATTCTAAACTCCTCTTCTTGTTTGAAACAACTTGCCTTAAAAAACAATGAATGCAAAAATATATTAACTTTGTTCTTACTTATATATTCAAAAAACTTATCCAACTGTTCATTTTTCTTACAATAAATATATATCTTATACATGCATATTATTTCTGTTGATAAATATTCTCTTTGCTTATCTTCATCATAAATAACATTGTTCGATAATACTACTGCTGCCTGATCTAAAAATTTATCTTTACTTCCATTTATATTTAAATTCAATATTTCCTCTATTTCAGGATATCTAAATCCAATATTGTATCCATCATTATTAGCATAATTGGACCAAAGTAAATTAGAATCTTTATTTGTACTAAAGGGCATTACATATGAATCAGCTAAAAATTCCTCCTCATCAATACCTCTTTCAATTAAGCTTTTAAATCCATCCTCTTCCTCTGAAGGATTGCTTGCCATAAATTCATCTATAATTTTTAATATGGTGCTATGGGTATATTTTATTTCTCCTTTGTCATTGAGAAATTCACTTTTCGTTATCCTAAGTTCCTCATCTTCAATTATTCCCTTCAAGCTTTCACCGCTAGTATAATGGTATAAAATCCTCTCTTCTTTCTTCTGATCTATATATACATAATTTATCTTCTCTATAAATTTATTAACATCATCAACTGTAGCTATCTCACTAAATTTACTTTCCATGACTTTCTCCCTTATCCTTAGTTTTTAAATTTAATATTGTTTATATAACAGTCCCAATAAATAAGCTGCATATTTTTATATATTATCCGTGCTATTGAAATGTAGAATATTATTTAGAACTAATATATAAATATAGTAGATAATATTTATCATATCCAGAATCCCTTGAATTCATCATTCATAAAATCTTCTTATATAATTCATATATAGTTTCATTTTTAAACACAATATTGTCACATTGGACCTGTATATTAATACTTGTAGATAGCAAATAAATTATTTTCCCCTTACAAAATATAAAATCCAAACATTTATTTCCCCTTATAAATGTTTGGATTTGTTTTTTATATTTCAACTCTTAATTTTTCACAGCAATAATTTACTTCTTTATGTAATCAGATGCCTTTTTATGTTCTGAAACATTCATATGTTTTGAGTTGTATATTTCCACAACCTTTTCAATGCCATTAGCAGACATCTGCGTGAAATACTTTTCAGTATATTCCCAGTTTCCTGTTTTCTTCATAATTTCTATAGCTTCTACATCTGCTTCATTGTTTGAAGCATCAGCTGTAATCTTCATGCCTTCTTGTATTCTCTTTGTGGTTTCTGCATCTTCTGTATTGGTTTTATTGTTTGAAGCATCAGTTGTACTAGCTTTATCACTAATATTTTCTGACTTTGCTGTTATATCAGCACTTTTCTTACTCATTTGTAATGCTGCAAAACCAATAGAAACTACTGCTATACCAATAACTAAGCCTATAACCATGCTTTTAAAATCAAATTTTTTCATTTTTTCCTCCCTATGTTTGTGGTAATTAATTATGTCACTCAGCTAAAAGTATATATTTACCCAGTAAATTACTCTGCTTACTTAATTCACACAATTATACTTTTATTATATCATACTATCAAAATATCATATTTTACTTCATAAAATCTTCCCACATAATTCATATATAGTTTCATTTTTTAACACAATATTGTCACATTGCACCTGTATATTAATACTTGTAGATAGCAAATAACTTTTTCAAATAAAATATTTTCCCCTAACCCCCTTACAAAATATAAAATCCAAACATTTATTAAGCCCCCCTTATAAATGTTTGGATTTGTTTTTGTGTCTAATTCTGTTCTACATAATATTGAGCTTGAGCATTCCATAATCGGCTGTATAACCCAGCATTAGCAATAAGTTCATCGTGACTACCTCTTTCTTCAATTTCACCATTATCGAACACAATAATATCATTACAAAAACGACAGCTGCTCATTCTATGTGAAATATACAAGGTTGTCTTATCCTGTACCAAGCTATAAAAACGCTGATATATATCAAATTCGCTTAAAGGATCAAGAGCTGCAGTCGGTTCATCCAAAATAACTACAGGAGCATTTTTGTATAACGCTCTTGCCAAAGCTACTTTTTGATTTTCACCCCCACTATGCTTATTTGATGATTCTTCTCCAATAAAAGCTCCAGCATCTCTCTTGTCATCTGAACTGTCAGCCAAAACTCTATCCCCTCCAATAAACTTCTCAGATAGTCCAGCCTTTAACAAACACTCATTAACTAAATTACTATCATACTTTGTTCTGCAGGAAACATTCTCATCTATATTATCTCCATATAATCCAAAATCCTGAAATACAACTGAGAACAAGTTCAAATACTCTTGATAATTATATTTACGTATATCCACACCATTTAACTTAATTACACCACTTGTGGGTTCATACAATCTAATCAATAACTTAATAAATGTTGTTTTTCCTGCTCCATTTGGCCCAACAATAGCCATCTTATCATGTAATTTTAGTTTGCAATTTATATTCTTCAATACATGCTTCTCTTGATTTGGATAGTGAAAACTTACATTTTCAAATTCAAACTCATATTCATGGTCACTTCGCTTTTCAACTGGAATTGTACCTGTTTCAAACTTATTAGGAAGATCAAGATATTCAGTAATTTCATTGAAGTAGACCATAAGCTTTGAAAGTTGTTGATAAGAACTAACAATGTCAATTATGGAAGAATTCATTTGCACAATAGCTTGACTATATTGAACAAGTGAACCCAATGAAATAGCATGTGCTAACACCTTAAAGCTACATAACACATAAGCAAAGGCAGTTATCACGCCACTTGCACCTGAATTAGCAACAGATTGAAAATTCCAATACTTACATTCTCTTTTGTAGTTTGCTGCAACCTTATCAGATGCTGTTTTAACAAGATTATTGATGCTCTCCTGCATCTGATAGCTATGAATCACCTTAGATTTTTCTTCAGCTCCAAGAAGAGTCCACGCATAGCCAGCCATTTTTTCTGACTGGAGTTTATCTTTAAACAGTTTGAAAATCTGTTCATTACAGTACTTAATTAACTTAGCAAGAATTCCACTTACAAAGGCAATAAAAACTACAATTATAGCTATAGAAAAGATAGGGTTTGTTATAATTTCCAACCAATTATCAGTACTGCCTGCCGCCAAACATAAGCCTATCACTAAAACAGAAGAAAAAATAAATGATATACAATCTTGGATACTTTGATTTAGATACTGTAAAACATTAAAATAGTTTCCTTGATAACGCAATGAAGTAATAGCATTCACAAAATCAGTCATTGTCTTACCATCCTCTAGTGTTTCATAATCAACTTCCAGTGGCTTAAGATAAATTAATGAATCAACTTTGATTTGAACATTTCTAGCATGCTTCAAATATGCATTTTTAACTAATTCAAGAGCTATATTACTAATGGCTACTGCAACCACCATGATAATTATCCACTTCAAACCTTCATCATATCTTTTATCGATCAAATCATTTAAAATAGGTGCACTTAAAACTATAGGAATATATGGCACCAAAGCTCCTAAAAGGCTATTAAGTAAAAGTAACGGAATCAAAGAGTGATCTAATGGATAAAATCTCTTAATTAGCAAGAATACTCGCATTGACATACCTTTTAAATTTGATTTATTCATTATCCTTCACCTCCTCCTGATAATAATGTGCTTGTATGCTAAACATTGTTCTATATGGCCCATCTACTTCCATTAGCTGTTTATGAGTTCCATCCTGAA
Organism: Clostridium sp. TW13; assembly: GCF_024345225.1. Taxonomy (NCBI): domain Bacteria; kingdom Bacillati; phylum Bacillota; class Clostridia; order Eubacteriales; family Clostridiaceae; genus Inconstantimicrobium; species Inconstantimicrobium mannanitabidum. The sequence goes on along the minus strand of NZ_BROD01000001.1, from coordinate 133,192 downwards.
CAATCTTTCCTTGAGCCATAAAAAGTACTCTATCACAAAATTGAGTTGAACTTAGTCTGTGAGAAATAAATATGGATGTCTTATTCTTTGTTAAATCACTATATTGTTCATACAATTCTGATTCTGCAATTGGATCAAGAGCAGCTGTTGGCTCATCTAAAATTAGCATTGGTGCATCTTTGTATAAAGCCTTTGCCAACATTAATTTTTGCTGTTGACCTCCTGATAAATTGATTCCTCCCTCATCAATAAAGGTTGTAAGATTAGTTTCATATCCTTTCTGAAGTTTTTGAACATCTTTTGCAAACCCTGATTTTTCTATTGCCTTTTCTAACTTTTCAATATCTATTTTTGTAGGAATAGAAGAAGAAATATTCTCAGCAATGCTATTTGCAAAAAGAATAACGTCTTGAAATACCAAACTGGTTACTCTATATACTTCCTTTGGATTAACAAGACTGATATCCACATCATTTATCAAGATCTTTCCTCTTTGAGGATGATAAAGACCACTAATCAGCTTTATCAATGTAGTTTTTCCAGCTCCATTAGCCCCTACCAAAGCCACCTTTTGATTTGCTTCAATTATCAGATTCATATCATCTATTACTTTCTTATCTCTATATCCAAAATCTACATGTTGTAATTCTATACGATACCCATCTGCTTCAGGAATATGACATGGATAAGAATCCTCAGAAGCTATGTCTGCCTCCATGTAGTTACGGTAATTATCAATAATTATGTTATTTCTCATCATATCATTAGCAGATTGATAGGCTTGATTTATATATATACTTATGGTTGATATAACTCCTAAATATAAAACAAATTCACTTACAGTTATTCTTTGCTCCGAAATTTCATATAAAAGAAAGCCATAACATACAAAATCTCTAATAAGCTCCATTACAACAGCTATTATTGAAGATGAGGTTTGATTATTATATCTTCTGCTGTAAATTTTAAAACTTTGAGAACGTAATTTCTCAAACTTATTCTTAAACCATTCTTGAATACTATAAAGCCTAACATCCTTCCCAAGCTTAGTATCTATACACTTTTGATAGGTATTAAACCTACTGTAAAAGATTGATTTTTCCTTATCCTGAATATAGCTCTCCCATTTTTGATTTTTATAATCTTTAATAAGTCTAATTGATGAAGTTATCAAAATAACAATTGCTATCAATGGATGCAGTTTTGCTGACAATATTGAAAATATAACAACTACTATAATATTCCTTATAATGCTAGTAAGATTATTGAAAAATCCTTCAGGCCCTATCTCATTACCTGATAAGATAGCTTCCTTGGCTTTTTCAATTGTGATTTTTCCTTCATCACTGCTCATAAAATCATGAGGAAAATCAAGAGATTTCTCCATTACATAAGGAATCTGATCAATTCTCATAATAAACAAATCAGTAGACAATTTGCTTTGCATATATCCACTAACTATATTTAAAACCAAATAAGCTAGCATCACACCAATAACAAATAGAATCATTTTGCTATCTTCAATTTTCATTTGAAATTCGTGCATTATCCACTTTGGTAGATAAACAGATATAACTGGCAATAAAACTTGAAATAGCAATGCAAAAAAAGTAAATATAGCAGCACCTCTACCATATTCTTTTTTCCACATTCTCCAAACAAATTTAATATTCTTAATAATCGTAGACATTTCATCACCCCTCATAAAAATCATATCAAAACAAACCTAAAAAAATAAAAACCAACGTGAACTGTCAGTTTTTATTCGTCAATTGATAGGGATAATTATTTCACTAGCAAAAATACCTGGTTCATTTTGCAGATTTAAATACCCTCCGTATTTATCCACAAGAAGAGACACTCTCTTCATACCAAAACCATGCTCCCCTCGCTTTGAAGAGATATAATTCTTTTGATTAAAATCAATTTGTTCTGTTGCACTATTTTGGATAGAAAGATAAAACTGTTTTCCTGCAAGCTCTGAGAAAATACGAATAAATCTCTTTTCAGCTGGAATAGCTCTGCAAGCTTCTATTGCATTATCTAAGAGATTGCCAACAATAACACATAAATCAATATCATTTATTGTCAGCTCTTCAGGTAGCATAACTTTACAATTCACTGCTATGCTCTCTCTATTCATAATTGTTATTTTACTATTCAAAATAGCATCCATCATTATATTTCCTGATTTAATCATATTATCCACAGAATCAAGATCTGATTGAAGTTCATTAAAATAATCATCTAACTTGTCCAATTCTTTCATTGATAAATATGCCTTCATAGTCTGTATATGATTATGATAATCATGCCTCCAGCCTCTCATCTGAAGATAGACATTCTTTATTTCTTGATACTGTTCATTAATCAAGCTCCTTTGAAAGCTGTCATAACTAAATTGAAATCTTTTTTCTAAATTGCTTCTACTTTCATTGATTATTATCATGATGAACAAAAGCAAAAGATTAGTAGTTATTGATGCTGGTAGAAAGAAAATCAGAGTACTAAAGCAAGCTAAAAGTACCATGTTCGCAATATTTAAGGAAAATATAACCCAAACTAAGACAATTAAGAAAATACCGTTTGTTAACCATGAAAGTGGAAGAAAAGAAAACATAAAATAGATAGATACCAATGGAAGGAACCACTTCAGTTCTTCTTTAAATTGTTTTTGATCATAGAACACTAAATAAACAAAGAGAACAACTACTTGCAAAAGCCTAGTCAACCAAATCATTGGTACAAAAACAAGCCCTAAAAGTACAACTACTCCAATTATATATTGTGCAATTCCTTTATCCAGTGATGTTTTACTTACAAAAAAGTACACCAAGCCTATAAGTGCTATTATCTCAATTGATAATCCTGTCCAAATCATATGTGCTTTCCTCTCTGGTTTCTAAGGTAGGCTTGCATCAATGGTTCCCACTGCCCCCTAGCAATAGACAAACTCTTCCCATTATCAACTTCACATTCCTTCTTCAATATCTTCTGAAGATGATTCAAATTAACTAGTGTGCAACGGTGAATTTTTTGAAACATATTTGAGTTTAATATTTCCTCCCATTCATACAATTTTTGATTAGAAGAATAAACTTTTGCAGCAGTAACCACCTCTGTCTTATGGTCATTACTTTCAATATATAGAATGGCTGATTGCTTAACAGATTCAACTCCATCCTGATTTTTTATCAATACAACAGGTTCCTTTACAACCATTTTTTTCTCAATTCTCTTCATTAAATCCTGTAAACTTTTAGACTCAATTGGCTTCAATAAGTATCCAATAGCCTCAACCATATACCCATCAAACACGTAATCCTTTTCCCCGGTAATAAAAGCTATAGGAATGTCAGAATCAATACTTCTCACTTTTGCAGCCAGTTCAACTCCATTCATATCAGGCATCTCAATATCAAGCAACAGAGCATCAAATCTAGTATCTTCAAATTCAAACAGAAAAGAGGATGCATCATTAAAAACTAGAATCTCATAACACTTTTCATGGTCTATACTTCGTAAATTCTCTAAAATTACTTTTTGATGAAGCTCATTATCCTCTACAATCGCAATTTTCATGTGCATTCCCCCCCCTCATATATACTTAAAATATCTCTTTTGACAACTTTATAATCATTACAGTCACTTATTACTTAATTATAACAATAAATCCACTATCTTTCATATAAAAATCTAATATCATATTTAAAAGTAAATAACAATTTTAAATACACTAGCATATGGATCTACTTATTTTTTAAGATATCTAAATTTATCATTCATAAAATCTTCTTATATAATTCATTTATAGTTTCATTTTTAAACACAGTATTGTCACATTGCACCTGTATATTAATACTTGTAGATAGCAAATAACTTTTTCAAATAAAATATTTTCCCCTAACCCCTTATATAATATAAAATCCAAACATTTATTAAGCCCCCCTTATAAATGTTTGGATTTATTTTTTAAAAAAGATTTTTCCCCTTATTCCACGTATTAAATATTGGCTTTACTCTTCATGTGAAAGACTAATGAATTAATAATATTTTATTGGTATAATATTGTTATTACAGGTTTAAATTGTAAATTCAAAAAAAGAATCGAGGGATATTTAAATGTACGTAGAAATGAGTGATAAAGTTAATTTATATGTAAAACAATCAGGTGAAGGAGTGCCTTGCTTATTTATTCATGGAGGTCCCGGAGAAGGCAGTCTTGATTTTGAAGCACTGGGTGGTAACTCTTTGGAGAGTTTTATGCAGATGATATATTTTGACCAAAGAGGAGCTGCAAGATCAGGTGGAACGGCTGAGGATGATTACTCTATTAAAAGAATAGTTGAAGATATCGAAGAAATACGAAAAAAATTAGGAATATCAAAGTGGATAGTAATGGCACATTCATTTGGTGGTGTTATAGCGACTAATTATGTTTACAAATATCAAAAATTTGTAGACAAACTTATTTTGTTAAATTGCACACTTTATATGGAAGATTCTCTTAATAACCAAGTACATTATGGAACTGAACTTTTATCTGAAGAAAATTTACAGTATTCAGAAGCTAGTTCAACTTTAGAAAAATGGCAGTATGTAGCTGGCAAGCTTTTTGAAAAAAATATCTTTTATAAGTTGCAGTATGATGACTATAAAAATGTGTTGAAGCTAAACGAGGTTGGCTGCCAAATAAAAAACTTTAATACAGCTATGTCTAATCAAACCTTTAGTAATAAAGAATATTTTGCAAATTATTTTGATCTCACAAAAGATATAACTGTTCCTGTACTTGTCATAGCTGGGGATAGAGACTATTCTATTGGACCAAATCACTATAAGAATTTCATGTTTCCTAACCAAAGGATAAAAATCATGCAAGGCAAACATATGATATACCTTGAGAATAATGAAGAACTTAAATCAGTTATCCAAGAGTTCATTGAATAAATATAAAATTGATGTAAAAATTGCCTTAGACGTTCCATAAATCTTTGAAACATCTAAGGTAATTGAGAAATTAGCAAGCAATACTGCATACATCCTTAGCTGCATTTTTCCTTGCTCGCACAGAAAAAATAACCGCTATTACTGATGATAAAACATGGCTAACTAAAATTGCAATCCAAATCCCATTCATGCCTAAGGTACTTCTTACTAAAATTGCTGCTAGTGGAATACGAATCACAATATAATAGATGAACATTAAAATCATGCTCATTGCTGGTTTTCCCATACCATTTAATTCTCCAAGGAAGCAACTTGTAATCATATAAAGTACATAGCCTATGCTGACTATTTCAAAATAACCTTTAACAATCCTTGAAGCTTCACTGCTATGAATAAAGAGTCCTGAAAGCTGTCCCGCAAAAACAATTACTAAAACAGAAACCACTGCTAAAAATACTCCCCCTAATATAAGGCTACTCTTAACATAAGCTTTGGCTCTATCCATCCTATTGGCACCTATACACTGCCCTATAATAGTCGTAAGTGCCATACTCATGGCCATTGCTGGGTAAAACAATAGGATTTCTAGTCTACTTGTTACTCCATAAGCAGCTATAGTAGTAACCCCAAATCTACTTACTAAAAATATCATCATAGCAGAACTTATTGCAGGCATACAACCTTGTAATGCAGATGGAACAGCATCTTTTAATAATGGTATATTATATTTAAAAGATATATTTGAAAGCTTTAGTTCAAATAATTTTTTCTTCTTGTGATAATAAACAGCAAACAGTAAGCATATTATTTCTGATAAAACTGTAGCCCATGCTGATCCGCTAAGTCCAATAAAATGAATCATTATAGGATTTAACACTGCGTTGAAGATGGTGGATATAAACATTCCTTTCATCTGAAAAACTGGATCTCCAAAGGAACGGAAGATAGCTGTAAAATGCATGTATATAAATATTACAGCATATCCAATCATATAGACATATAAATAATCATAAGCCATATTTAAGATTTCACTTGGAGTATGCATGGCTATTAATATTTGCTTTAAAAACACCTCTATTAAAACTGTAACCGCTATAGAAAATACTGCTGACAGCATTAAAATCGTGGCGATAATACTATCTGCTTCTTTCTTTTTTCCTGCTCCTATAGTCTGCGAAACTAAAATAGCAACTCCATTACTAGACCCCATAGCTATAGCACTTAAGATCATAACAATAGCTGTAGAATTAGTAAGAGCAGCATAAGCCTCTTCTCCAAGAAGATTTCCTACCCATAAACTATCTACTAGGTTATAAGCCATCATCAAAATCATTGCAAGTAGTAGAGGCACCACCATTTTTATAAGTGCCTGATTAGTATTCCCTTTTACAAAATCAATTTCACTTTTCATTTATAAAACCCTCTTTCCTTTTGAATAAATATAGTTACTGAATGAATTTCATTCATTCACTTTTCTTAAATTTGGGTAAGACTATATAATGCTTAAGCACTTTCTATAATCTTACCCTATCTCTTACTTTAATTGGAGTAAATCAATTATACACTCCTGTATCCTTTTAACTTTGTCTTCCTCTTTAATATCTTTGCTCATAAGAACACCCATCTGACCATAGACAAAAAAGTATGCTGCAGTTTTGGGATCTAATATATTAGTTTCACCTCGCTGTTTAGCTTCCTCTATTGACTTTGTAACATATGGTATAAACTTTTCTCCCACTCGCAAAAAAAGCTGATCGTGTAACTTCTGATTTCCATGCTTATGAAAAAGTTCATATAAATCTGTATGATCTTTTTCAACTTCCGTCATATCACTGACTTTTCCACTCATCATCAGAATCTGCTGTTTTAAATTTTTACCTTGAAGTGGATACTTTTTTATATTCTGACTTGCAATATACTCAGCATATTCATCTATAGCAGCATCATACATTTCTTCTTTAGATGTAAAATACCTATAACAAAGTCCTTGAGACACATTAATCTCCTTAGCAATATCAGTTATTGATGTTTTTTCATATCCTTTTCTAGCAAACACTCTAATAGCAGCATCTAGGATCTCCTGTTTTCTTTCATCTGGACTCTTTACTACGCGCATATAAATACCTCCTGATGATTGTATAATAACACTGTTGTTTATATTTGTCAATGAATAATATTCATTCATTATAAGCTATGTTCTTTATTGTCTTTTGTAATTACTTTCTTATGCATTCACTTTGTATGATAAACTTCCCCATTAACCCCTATTTATAGTTCTCAATTCTATTTTATTGGCACCTCTACTCCTGAATTTATTAAAGCTTCAATGAAGCGATTGATATCTTCCGGCAACACTGAAAATCTTTCATCTGTGATATATTTTTTCTGTCCAGATGTAGATATATGCATTTCCTCTTCTATGATGCTCCTCAATTTATCAACTGAAATAAAATAAGTATTATCTTTCTCAATATTAATAAGCCTCTCTTCAATATTTTGAAAATGATGCTTTCCTAATGCCTCCAAATATTTAATATCTAAAAGAAATAACTCTTGAAAAAAAATTTCATTGCTTGGATAGTTATTAATAAAGATTGATGCTACTATATTATCGTGATCAATAACAGCTATATCTTTTCCACAACTTGAGCATTTTACAGTACCTACTTGTCCATAACGTGACCCTTCATGAACATATAAATTGGGCTGAGGTGAATTACAACTAGTGCAATATAATGGAAAAACACTGGCATCAGCAATTATACTACGTAGCTTCTTACTATTTTTCTTGTAAAAAAAGTGTTTTGTTACAATTTGCTCCGTCCTTATCATTACACGGTTTGGTCGAGCATTATCTACATTTAATACTGATATCCCCATTCTAGACTTCCCCCCTTTAAGTTACTAATTAATCTACAATATTTTTTATCCTTATGAAATTAATTTTCATCTTAAATTATAGCATAAAAAGTTCGCAATCCTTGAAAACACAAGAATTTGAGAGCTTTATTATATTTTCTATTCCCACTCAATAGTAGCTGGTAGCTTAGAAATTACATCATAAACAATTCTTTTAACCATTCCATACCATTTGAACTCTTGTTAGTCCCACCCAAATGCCAACGCATTTTCGCGTTATTCTTATGGTCTCTAATGGCTTGCAATTCATATTTTTCGCACATTTTAGTAGTGCATGCTATTCAGAAAATAATGCACTGTTGGTTTGCAAATCCATTTCCATGATTATAAATATGAATTGTAGAAAATGCAAATAAAAATCCCTTCTGGTACTGATAGTTAGTACCAGAAGGGATTTTACCATTCATTTGGTATCAGGTGGTTATGTTATACTCCGATATTCTTCAATATGCTTAACTATATTCTTTTTTCTCTCATTAACTCGCCAAAAATACATAATCACCCATCTATATCAATCTTCTTTTTACCAGTTTTTATTAAATTAAGATTTATAAAGTGATTTTTTGTAGTTTATCATTTAAGATTTAACATCAATGTCACCTAAAACGTAGAATACTGGTGTTTTCTTACTGTTATATGTATTCCTAAATTGTTCTAAGATTCTGCACTACGATTCCAGTAATAAATTCAATGGTTCAAAACTGATTTTTATTTAATCAACAGAAATTAAATATCTTGAAAATAGTATATCATCATTTCATTAAAGCATTTTACATTCTCTTTAGTTGCATATTTATCCATAAACTCCCTTCTAATGTTTTGAAGTTCATTCAAATAATTAGGCGTTAACTTTAATAAATACTTTGCCTTTACTTGATTATCTATCTCTATTTGTCTTCTCAGACATTTTTTAAAGAGTTTGCTAAACTTTATCAAAAACGTTTCATTTTCCCCCTTAAAACAGCCTTCTTCTACTATTATTCCCGTTTCAATATCCAACCCTTTTGTAAAATTAAAAACATCATCAAATATTTGATTTCTGTGATTTTTATAATATTCATCTGACTCTTTACCAAATTCATCATCAAAAGGATTATAGTGATATTTGTCATATTTTTCTGTGTTATACATTTTTTCAATAAGTTCTCTAAATTCATTTTTATAAGCAATATTAACATTACCCAAATTTGAACTATTTCCTAACAAACTCTGCTCCATATTCTCTAATGCTGATTTTAAAGCATTTTCTGACTCCTTAAATAATACTGCCAGAATATCCCCATATAAATCAATCGCTTTAATATATCCTTCATGAAACAACTCATTGAACTGATGCCTATAAGTTAATGAAGCGCCTGCTTTTTTCCTTTTATAAAAGCTATTAGCATCAGCATATATTGTATTCCATCTAAACTTATATGACTGAAGTGATGCAAACTCAAATATTTTTTTTACTATCTCTGTTATCTTTTCACATGTTTCTGATTTATCTAATATTTTAATATCCATTATTTCCATGCAGCTTTTTTCCTTCATCGCAACAGAAGTAAATAATTTTCTAATACCATTAACATTATTCCGATAGTATGAATATTTTATATTGACTAATTCTTTCTTTCCACAGTAAGGTATAAGATTATTTTTCATTACAGTATATAATTTTACATTATTACTAAGCTCAGCTTTTCCATTATCTGAAAAAAAGTAATTAACAATTTTGGGGATTTTATCGCTTTCTCTAGAGAAATTTATATTATCTATTTCATCATCTGTTCTATAAAATATATCTATTCCTGAAAAAACACAATAAACAGGAGCTTTTGGAATTGTTTTTTCAACACATGGCAAAAAAGTCCTCAATTCATCTGGTTTACCAGAGTCAAGTTTTTTAACATATAATATTGCGACTTCATCTACTTGCAAACTACTGTCAATCAAATGATTATTTATATACTCATGATAATAATGATTTAATCTTTCTTTTATCTTTTTTTCACTCATAATATATATATGATCTAATCCACATGTATCAATAAAAGTTATCTGATTTAAATCTAAGTCTCTTAAAATCGAAGCATACTCATTTGAAATCATATCTACAATTTCTATATTTTTTATTATTCCTGTAAGCGAACCTTGAGATGTTACTTGTAAACATTTATGTAATAACTTCACATCTTCCGAATTCATACAATTTAAATCAAATAAATGATTTCGCTCTATTTTATTATCAAGTCCTATTTTCTGAGCAATTACTGAAAACAGATTTTTATATACTGTTTTATATATATCTTCTAATTGTTTTAATATCTCTATCTTTATTACACACTTGTGCTCTTCAGCATATTTTAATTCTACAATTTTATTTTCCTGAACAATATAGTCAGTATCTATTCCTAAAAAAGAAAATTCTGAAATATCAAAAAAACCCTCACAGTGTAAAACTAGTTTTTTATATGTTTCGATAATTTTTTCATTTCCAATGCATGTTAAAGGGAGGTCTTCATCTGAAATCTGTCCAAAATATGTATTTATATCATAATCTTCTAAAGTAACACATTTTAAGACTTCTCTTTGAAAATCTTCAAACACATATTTTGTCGTCTCAGTATTTATATCTCTATTCCATTCACCATTAACATAATTATTTACATGTTTAATTATATTATCCTTTTTGTCACTATTTATTAACTCAAATGTATCATCAAAAGGATTAGCCATCTTCTTTTCACTTATTATTCTATTAATCCAAATCTTATCTAAAATACAGTGAATCATGCAAATTGGCATTCTATTTGCTAAAATAAAAATAATTTGTTCATAACACTTTATTTTATCTTCATTGCTTATTATTTCTTCATACAAAATATCCTGTATCTGTTCAAGTGTATCTTTAACTTTAGTGCTGTTATCTGTTAACGCAATAAGTTTTATTATATCATATATATTAACTAATAATTGTTTCTCATCATCAACTTCTTCCTCATCTAGCTGTAATATCTCAGCCATTAATAAGCGTATTGGTTTTGTTCCAACATTCGATATCATATTATCAACAAAATCCATCATCTTCAAAAAATTCACACTTGCTCTCGGTTTTTCCTCATTAATTTTAAACTGATATAAAACTTCCGTTCTAGTGGTTTGTCCATCATTAGTTGATTTCAATTTATCTCCATGATATGCAAAATCTTTTGCCAATGATGATTTACCTGCACCGCTACCACCCAACAACAAAAAAGTAATTTGATTCTTCTTAGCATCTTGCAATCCATATATCCATTCTATCTCAAATGAATCTTCACTAATTTTGCGAAAGATAATACAGAATTGTTTCCTTAGAAAATTCAATATATATTCAAATCTCAAATAGTAAACCAATTTAAAAGGATTTTCTCCATTCTCAATATTTGAAACAGACTGATTCATACCCACCAAATAATATTTTCCATTTCTTTCAATGTAAATTGGACTTCCAGAAATCCCTTCTAAAAGCTGTTGGTCATACATACTATTATACCAATGGTAGTCATCTGTAATTTGGTACACCCCAATTTCTCTATTTAATGGAAAAATAGTCTTCTCAACACCTTGAAATTGAATTCTAGTATTCACTTCATCTTCTAACATAATTCCTGGATAGCCTTCCATAAAAATCACATCTCGATTATTAATAGGTTTCGTCATAATGTCTGTAGTTATATTAAACACAACAGCATTACTTACAGAAACTAATAATGCACAAATATCTTCATTTTTTTCAATACTTGAGTTAGGCTTAAATATTTTCATATCAATAATATCATCGTCTCTAATAGCTATACCAAAATCGTCATAAAAAGTTAAACTTATCTCTTCCTTTAAATTTATTTCTCCTGTAACATCACATAAAACGTGATTATTAGTGAAGATAATATAATTTTTCAAACTATTTTCTTTGTATTTGCAAGGGTAAATTATGCCTGTCCCGGTACTTTCTAATGTTTCTATTAATACAACATTCTTTTCAACCATGTCTTTCTCCTACATTAAAATTTCACTTCATCAGCTCTACAGGAAATCGGATAATGAATCACATCTTCATATTCCGATATATCAACATACGTATATATTTTTAATTTTTTTCCAAACTCTGCCACAAAACTCTTTAATAGTTTTTCTGAAGGATGTCTTTTTTGGGTCCATGCTTTTTCACCAGTTACGATAAATGTTTCACAACTATGTTTTTTTGCATATGATACTATTCCAATATTATTGTGAGTAGATCCATGGTGCGGAATCTTTATTAAATCAATTTTTTTATCATTAAATTTTTTTAAATGATTCAATTTAATTTCAAGTTGGTTAAAATACCCATCTCCTGTGAATAATAAAGTTTTATTTTCATATTCAAGTAAAAAAGCAATTGAATTTTTATTCACAAGTTCAGAATCTGGTTTTCCATCTATTGTCTTGTTTAAATAGTCTCTATACACATCTCTTATTCCAGCTTTATCTGGATGAAGTAATGTTAAATATGCATAATTTCTTTGCTTTATCGAAACATCAAATTTTTGTCTCTTTTGATTTGATAAAATATGAACTAATGAATTAGAATACAACGTGTAATCTTTTCTTCCAGAATGAATAACTGCATTATCTAAAATCATTTTTTCAAAATCTCGTGCTTGACTGAAATTCACAATAGATTTCGTAACATGATTATAAATAACAATAGTATCCTCAAATTTATCCTTTTTTTCTTTCATAGTCTCAATAACGCCCTGTATATGATCAAAATCAATATGCGTCACAATTAAATAATCAATCTTTTTGTATCTATCAATATAATTCAATATTAGTTGATGTGTATCTACTCCACCTAAAATTCCTTTTCTTCCATCAACCATAATAACATTGGACATTTTTTCATTAGCAATTTCTATAAAAAAGCAATCACCCAATCCTGCTCCAACACTGTATACTTTAATCATAAACTATGCTCCCTTAATAATTCTTAATTTTCAAATCTCCATTTGTTTTCATTCATCCTTTAAAATCATTCTCTGGTAACCAATCACGAATATTATATTTGGGTGCTCCTACATTTATTAATTCTGATTTAATTCTTCTTGTCATCCTTTGTAATTCTATGAAAGAATCTCAACTCTAAATGCTTTTAAGCTCTAGAGTTATTTTCGTCCTACATATTCAATTCATCTTTTATACCACTTAGTAATTCTTTATTATTTGAAACAACATATTTTCTATCATTTTTTCTTCTTGCTTGAAAGCCTGAATATTAATTTGATGAATTATATCTATATAGTCTATTTCAAATAATTTAATTTCTAAATTTTCATCTTTCTTATCATCTAGCTCCTCTAGTGTTTTAACAAAGACTATCACTGTATATGGTGAAATTGGACACAATAACTTGTCTCTTAATTGAATAATTCCACTAGTAGGAAGAACTATTACTTCATCAGAAATATTATCAAGAAAAGCCACCACATAATCTTTAAGTAATTTATTTTCATTAGCCATAAGTAAAACATCATGAGCTGCAATATCATGTTTACCAATGTCATTAAACAATTGAAAGCATTCAGAGTTATCCGTCATATCGCTCAAAAAACTTGGAGACCTCGACAGTAAAGAATATATTTAGATAAAAGCAATTATCACATAATCTTTCGGCAGATTGCAATCCTTCTCAAATAATGTCTTTTTTAGATATTTTAAAAGCACTCCTAATTTACTTTCCACTTCTGAACTTAAAAGTTCTTCTACGCAATCAGAATAATAAACCAACTGCGTATATAACGACTTCGGATGCCCTTTCCGTACTAGAGCCTTTTCAAAATCAAAATAAAACAATTCTGACTTTGAATTTATAAAATTCTTCATTATTAACTTTTGCATTTGCATATGGGAATTTACCACCACTATATCACCCCATTATATGTCCCACCACCAAGAACACCAATTCTTCACAATCCAATTAGCTTTCTTGGAATCCCCGTCTAGATTTGTTCTATAGTAAACAAGCGCTTATGAATAAGTATGTTATAAAGTGCAACCTACTTTCTTTTTTCCCATATTAAACTTTGGATAACTTCCAATCCTTTTCCTAGCTATTGTTTCTCTAAATTTAAAAATTCTGGCGAAAAATGATTTGCTTAACATTTTCTTTACTTAGATTGATGCATCTATTTTTTCTTTTATGTGCACTAGTATAATCATTTGCTTTCCCCAAATATTTTAAAATGCTATCAAATTGAATTATACTGTTATCTCTTGCAACTTTTTCTTTAAAAACAATAATTAACTACTATTACACAATAGTTTCCTTTCTTTTCTGAAACAGCATTGTGTCACCCAAAATTATCTATTCTATTATTTATTCCAAAAAATAATCATAATATTTTCTTTAATGAAAATGTTTGTGTCTGTATTAACCAATCAGAATTTTCTTCAAAAAATTCATATGGATTTTCGATTATATATGGCTCGTAATCAACATTTTCGATTTTAGATAATTCTATCAAATATAAACAGTACTTGTTCCCTTTAATTTTCGATGAATTATATTCATTTATCGACCAGTAAAATTGAAAGTCACTTTTCACAGCTTTAACCTCTATATATCTATCAACTTCTGTCGAGTTTATAGTTTCAAAAGAGACAATATCATACCCTGCTGAAACATCAATGTGTGAAATCTGACGAATGCAATCACAGATTTTAGAATCTTTTAATCTTCTTTTTTCATATTCCAATACAAACTTTTCAGCTTTCTCTCCAGCCATCTCCTTTTCCACTAAGTTCTTTTTTAATTGAAGTAACGTCATTTTTTTTCTGTACTCTTTAAGTCGTTCTTCCACTATTTGTTCATTATTTTTTGTCACAAAAAAATGAACCATCTTGTCATTTTTCTCAATTTCAATAAATCCGATTGATACAAGCAAATTTCTATAAGAAGATTTATTTAACGGAAAAATTTCATTTTTAAATCTAATACGCTGTCGAGAATTATCAAACTCAAAATATTGATTTGTTAAGTATTCTTTACTAAATAATTCGTTCATAACATTAGTAAACATATTTTTTTGAAATAATTCCGGCATGTTAATAATATTCTGATATTCATTTACTAAAACATATTTTTCCGTTTCATAGGAATATTGTACGATTCCAAATGCCACTCCAAATAGCAATAATGCTTCCGTATCTATTATTTTGCCTGGTAAATTTGAAGCCAAAACCTGAATATCTTTTTTTGTAATTTGTCGATTTGAAATAATCTCTCGAAAAAAATACATAATATCATTAATATTTCCAAAATCGTTATATCTTTTTAGTTCTTGCAACATAATTTTTTATCATCGCTTTCATATCTTCATCGCCAAAATCCCCAGATACATTGTCAAATAATGGTATAGGCATTGTTTCCATTATTTTCATCATTCTACTCTCTTTAATAGCTAATCGATCATCAATAACTTCATCTACTGAATCTTGAGACAAAATATAATAATAATTAGTCTTTACATCTTTGGCCAATCCATATCTATGTATTCTATCCTTTGATTGCATAAAATGCGCAGCATTAAATGTTCTTTCAAAATAAATTGCATTATGGCATGCTTTATGTAACGATATGGATTCTGCTACTGCAAATGGATTAGCTATAATCACTTTAAACGGGCAGTCTTTTTCTTGAAATAAAGCAACAATTTTTTCTCTCGTTAATTCCAAACTCTCGTCATCTTCTTCCAAACTTTTACCAACTGGGATTGCACCATATAATTCCTGACATGAAATTCCATTACTATCTAAATAATGCTTTAGCTCCAATATGGTTTGTACAAAACAAGCCCATATAACAACTTTACCGCCTTCGGCAAGAATTCTATCAACTAATTCTTTTGTCTTCACAAATTTTTTAGGTATTTCATTATTTTTATATTCAATAATTTCTTTTAAAATATCTGTATCATTTATATTTCCAGCTTCCTCAACACTTATATCTTCGTACTTATAGAAGTTTGCTAGAGGAAGTTTCAGCAGATTCGGATTGGAAGCCGCTTGCATTAATCTAATCATTTTGGCTCCTACAAGCTGCGCCTTAAACTTATTAGATAAATCATTTTCATTATTTTCAATAATAGAATCAATATATTTTTTTTCTATAAAATCATATATTCTCCTTTGATATTCACCCATTTCAACAAGAATTGGAGGGTTTGTAATAGCTGGTGGAATATTTAAATCACTTTTCTTAATGCGTATAAAATAAGGAGCAATTGCCTCTACTAATTTATGCACTCTTAAATCATTCTTCCTAACTGACATGTCTTTCAGTTGGTTAAGTTTGAATTGCATTATGTTTTTATTAGGCCAAATAAATTTAAATAAATTGTACAAATCTTCATATCCGTTAGGCGCCGGGGTACCTGTTAGCACAACTCTTGATTTACAATACTGAGCAATATCCATAACGCTTTGTGCCGTTATTCCCCCAGTTGTATTCTTTATTTTATGTGCTTCATCCAATACTACCATAACTTTATTTGCTTTGAGGAACCAAGAAATTGCATCAGTCACAGCAGCTAAAGATGCATATGAAATTAATGTAATTTCACTTGAGTATCTCGAATATAAATAATCAATTTTTTCTTGTTTATTTACGCCACTTATCAACCTTTTTACAGAAGGTTTACTCCCAAAACATTCTTCATACTCTAACTCCCATGGTCCAAAAGAACTTAATGGACCAATGATTAACAACTTGTCAACTTTCTTTATATTATCATCGGACAAATTTTTCAAATAGGTGTAAGCGCCATATACAATACTTGTTTTTCCTGATCCAGGAACCGAAAAATTACATGCATTCTGTGAAAAAGCCAAATGATACGCTGAAAGTAATTGCAACTCATAAAGGCTACGGTTTTTCATGTTTTTTTCAAGAGATATCGTAAATTCTCTAAATTCATCATGATTACAATTATTATTTCTTATCTCTAATGCTTTCATTGAAAATTCTCGAAATTTATTTTCTTCGATTTGAAAATCAGATAACGCTTTTTCTGCTCCTATATTAACTCGTTCTTCAATCCCATACTTTTTTAGCATTTCTGTAACAGCCGAAAATACCTCTTGAGGATATTTTTCTCCTATACTAATTTTAATATAGTCATCATGTATATCTTTTGTGAGATAATCTTTAATATAGCGTAAAGCGAAGCGATTAGATATCAATATCTTGATGTCTCCTCTAAGTACTACTATTTTATCATCTTTGTTATAATCTATACTTATAGAGTTCAATCTATCACCCCCTATCAAGATTTTTTTTCATATCCCATATTATTGAATTTATACTTTTTATAAGGTCTTTTACCTCAGAAGAATTTTTAAAACTTTCCTGCTCAACATCAATAGAGCACAATGAATTGTAAGCCCGCTCCAAAAGATGTAATGGTTCATTCGCATCTCTCTTATCTTCTACTCGACTTACATGTTTTTTTAAGTTACCTTTTAATATCCCATAAGTCTGCTTTGACCAATCTTCATCTCTTGACTTCAGTAGTTGTGTCAAATCTTCACCAGGATACATAGATCTCAATTCTTCTACTGATTTATCGTCTTCTTTCACATTATTTGTATGTTCATTCAGAAAATTTTTCCAAATATCATGATAAAAAAAGATAGAACCATCTTTACCGGTTTTTCCTATGTCTCTGAATTCTTTCCCTTCATATCTCGCACGTATATAATCAAAACAAACTGTTTTTAAATCTGAAATATCTGCGTCATTACAAGCCCAATCCATATTCCGTATATTAGCCCCACCAGTTTTATATGAATTAATATAACCATTCAAATCAACAAATGGGCCTTCGGTTTTTTCAAGTCTTGTATAGATACCCTTGTATCCATAACTCTCCAAGTATTCTTCCATCAACTCTAAAATTTCCAACCATTCCTCAATTTTACTTGGTTTCTCACTCATAAATTCAGAAATTTGAGGTATATCAAAATACTTTTTTAATTCCTTACATTTCAAATATTTCTCAGTAGCATTATAATCTAACTTTTCATCTCCACCCATCTGATATTCTGTTTCTAGTTGTTGAATATCTTTTACTGTCGCGTCATCTGGCAATATAATTGCTAAAAAAAACTGACAATGTTCTACTTCTTTAGGAGAAAATTTTCCCTTACCTCTTTCATTAAATAGTTTATTTAATAACATTGCTCGACGATTTCCATCAACTATGATGCCATCAGCTGTTACAATACCATACTGTTGCTGCCCTAATAGTTGCAAACTTTCCATCGTTTTTTTATTTCTATCCTCTTTTGATGAAAACAAAAATTGTTCAATAATTTTTTTATCAACTTCATTTTCTGGATTTAACAGACCATTCTGAGTTTCATAAGATTGAACTGCTGTTCCTATTCGCCCATTATATTTATTATAAACTAAATAGTTCAAAGGGATTTTATATACATTTTCCTTTAGAATTTCAGCATGGTATCTCAAAGGAATCCCTGTCATAGCAATATTACTACGTCCATCTTTTATTCTTTTCAATTCACTTTTTCTGGTTTCAGCATCCATAATCTAATCCTCCATCCTCTTAATGATTTCTTGCAACATATAATATCCAACGGCAATGGCCATGGGAATATTCTTAGGATTATCTTTAATTTCAATTATTTTTCTCTTTTGTTCATCTGTCAAAAATTGATCAATAGATTTTCTTAAAGATGCTAATAGTTCATATGGACCTATTAAATCATTTCGTTCTTCTTGCGTCATACAATACCTTTTTTGAAAGTTGTCAAAAGAACATATCTTCCCACATATTTCTTTTATGTATGTATTTACAATTTCTGTTTCTTTTAAAGTCAAAAACTCATTTGTTACTATTGGTGTAAAGCAGGCTGCTCTTACTTTTCCTTGACTATAATGAATCTCTGCATCCCACTTAAACATCATTTTATCAAAATCAGAATGGTGATTTGTCAACTCCACCCTATATGCTGAATATATTAAATATGGAATATGATATTTAAATTTGGCCTTTGGGTTTTTATGTCTTTCTTTTTTTTCTGGTAAAATAGTATTATTAAGATTAATAAACGGTATATCTTCATTATGATTTATTTTTATATATGATTTAGGTATATCTTTACCCATTTCTATCAATATCGATTTTGCAATAGCGTAAGATAATTTTGGAGGCACTGCATTACCAACCAGAGCATATTTTGTTCCTTCTGAGTTCCCATAAAATCTATAGTCATTGGGAAAACTCATTATATTTGCAACTTCCCTTATCGATGGTATTCTATAACCTCCACCTTTTCTGGCTAATATCATTGATTCCCTTGAGCTTGATGACATCGTTGCCATTACTGTTCTTGCTGGCTTCTCAAGATTCTCTGGAAATGACATTTTCCCCATATAACCACGATCCAATTTTAATCTTTTAGCTGTTTGCCACTCAAACTCTTGTAAAACATGTTCATATTGTAAGTCAGTAATATCTTGTAATTTCATTTTGAGTTGTGGATAATTACAATCACATATTATTCTATCTTGATTATCTGCAGGATCTCCTAAACTTTCTAAAACTACTTTTAATGACTTAATATCCTTTTCATTATTTGTTTCAATCAACTTGGGGAAATCACCACATAAATAGCGTTGTCTATTAGTTGGCGCACCAAAATATTTTGCATTATACACTTTTGCATTTTCATTTTTAACTTTTAATATAAAATTACCTTCTAATCCCAAGTCTTGTGCTGTATATTCATCCTTAATATAATTTTGAATATTAGGTACATTTTCAAGAACCCAATATTTTAAGATGGACTCTTTTTTATACTTTTTTCTTGCAATAATTCTTAAATATGCTCGTAAAAGTTTTAACCCTAATGTTTTATCTCCATTTCCAGATTTATTAGAGTTTGAAAAAGCAACACATGGAGGAGATCCAATGATAACTTCTGTATCAGGCACCATTTCTTCAAATTCATCATCTGGCAACTCCGATATTCGTATTACATCATCTTGATATACTTTTGCTGATGACTTATTCGCTTTAAATGTATTAACTGCTGGCAGCCATTTATCGACACCAAAGCAAACATCAAACCCCGCTTGCCTAAAGCCTTCTGAAAAACCTCCACCACCACAAAAAAAATCTGCAACTTTCATTCTATTACTCCTTGTCGTATTACCTATATTTCTAATTATATAAATTATTCATTATTATCTATCCCAAAGTCTGGTGTTAAAGCGCACCCTTGCCACTTTTAATCCAGGCATCCACTTCTGATAATTTAAACTTCCATAGCCTGCCCACTTTATGCGCTGGTATATCTGCCTTCTTAATCCAGTTTCTTATGGTATCTTTTGTCACTCCCAGATACTCTGATGTTTCTTCTAAACTCGACCATTTTTCAATTATTTCAGACATACATTTTCCTCCGAATTGTCTAACTTTCAGTTTTTATACAACTACGAATATTGTATCTCTAAATTGTCATATTAGCAACCAAATTTCGACTTCTTACGTATGATTTAATATGAAATAGTCGTAAAGACAAGGAATTTATTGTTCCCTGTCTTTCTCCCTATCTTTTATCTGTATTTCCATTCCTGCCTCATAAACCTTCTGATAATCCTCACATACCTCCTCAAAATCCATATCAATATCTAATTGCTTCAACACAGCAGTATAAAGTGCCAGATTATATTGATTATTATCCAGTCGGAATTCAAATAGCTTCACTTTTGACAAATTTAATAAACGATAATTTTTATCCAGTAATTATTTCAAAAAATTAGAATTGGATAATCCATTAATTAAACCTATACTTGAGCAATGGGGGCTTGACAATCCTGCCACAATGCAAATGCTACTATACTCTCTATTGGTTATTTCAAAAGAACTTCTTTGTAAAGAAGCATACAATTTAATTGAATCTCATTTTGAACAATTAAATGAAATTATCTTTACATTAGTCGAAAAAAATAAAACAAGTTCAAACTATAACTCTGACCAAAAAAAGAATCAACTTTATTCTCCATATGAGAAACACACTTTCTCATTTAAAACGCACATTTTCGTCACAAGGTAGCCGCTGTTATGTTACTTCCAATTATGAAAATCCAAGCAATAATTTTAAGTACTCCATAAAAATAGAACGTAACATTATTGGTCTTACATTGATATACTTTCAAATCACTACAATAAAATACTTTAATAACAATTATATCATGTAGTACCATACTGCATAAAAGAAAAGTCCGCAAACCCTTATTTTATAAGGCCTGCGAACTTTATACATTCTATTCCCACTCAATAGTAGCTGGTGGCTTAGAGGTTATATCATAAACAATTCTGTTTACTCCCTTAACTTCATTTACTATACGGCGGCTTACTTTATCTAAAACTTCGTATGGGATTCTTGCCCATTCAGATGTCATTGCATCTGAAGAAGTTACTGCTCTTAAAGCTATTGTGTGGCAGTATGTTCTTTCATCTCCCATAACTCCAACTGATCTTATGTTAGGTAAGCAAGCGAAATATTGCCATATACTTTCATCAAGTTTTGCTATTGCTATTTCTTCTCTGAAGATAGCATCTGCTTCTCTTACGATTTCAAGCTTTTCTTCTGTTATATCACCAAGAACTCTGATTGCAAGACCTGGACCTGGGAATGGTTGACGCCATACCAAGTTATGAGGGATTCCAATTTCTTCTCCAACTGCTCTAACTTCATCCTTGAATAATTCTCTTAAAGGTTCGATTAGAGAAAATTGCATATCCTCTGGTAGTCCTCCAACATTATGGTGACTCTTGATTGTAGCTGAAGTAGCTGTTCCACTTTCAACTATATCTGGGTAGATTGTTCCTTGTACTAGGTAATCTATATGTCCAAGCTTATTAGCTTCTTCTTCAAATACTCTGATGAATTCTTCACCAATTATTTTTCTCTTTGTTTCAGGATCTGAAACTCCAGCAAGTTTGCCTAAGAATCTGTCCTTAGCATTTACTCTGATAAGGTTCATATCAAATTGTTCTTTGAATATTTTTTCAACTTGATCTCCTTCATCTTTTCTAAGTAGACCATGGTCAACAAATACACAAGTTAAGTTATGACCTATAGCCTTGTGTACAAGAACTGCTGCTACTGATGAATCAACTCCACCTGATAAAGCACATAGTACCTTCTTATCTCCAACAGTATCTTTAATCTCTTGTATCTTCTCTTTTGCAAAAGAAGCCATTGACCAATCACCCTTAACTTCACAAACTTCTGATAAGAACTTTCCAAGCATATCAAAACCAAATGGAGTGTGTTCAACTTCTGGATGTAATTGAACTCCATAGATTTTTCTCTCATCATTAGCCATTGCTGCTACAGGACATTTTTTAGTTGTAGCTGTGATTTTAAATCCTTCTGGTACTTCTGCAACATAGTCTGTATGACTCATCCAGCAAATATTATTTGATTCCATACCTGTAAATAATTTAGCTGTTGCATCTAATTCTATTTCAGTTTTTCCGTATTCACTTGTTCCTAAGTCCTGTGCACTTTGAACCTTTCCACCTAATACGCTAGTAATAAGTTGATGTCCATAGCATATTCCTAGAATAGGTACTCCAAGTTCAAATATTTCTTTATCTACTGTTAGTGCGCCTTCTCCATACACTGAGTTGGGTCCACCAGTAAAGATTATTCCCTTTGGATTCTTAGCTTTTATCTGTTCTATTGTATAGCTATATGGTACTATCTCACAGTAAACATTATGTTCTCTAACTCTTCTTGCTATAAGTTGATTGTATTGACCACCAAAGTCTACAACTAAAACCAAATCTTTTTTCATATTTTCCTCCACTATTGTTATTCTAACTTAAATCTAATTATTGTTAACGCTATAGTTAGGTGCTTCTTTTGTTATGTTTATATCATGTGGATGACTTTCTCTAAGTCCTGCTGAAGTTTGAACAACAAATCTAGCATTTTGGAATAAGTTTTCTAAACTTTTTGCTCCTAAGTATCCCATACCAGATCTAACTCCACCCATAAGTTGGAATATTGTATCTGTAACTGATCCCTTAAATGCTATTCTTCCTTCAACACCTTCTGGAACTAGCTTCTTGTTTCCTTCTTGGAAGTATCTATCCTTACTTCCTTTTTCCATAGCAGCTAAAGATCCCATACCTCTGTATACCTTGTAGCTTCTTCCTTGATATATTTCAATTTCACCTGGAGCTTCTTCACATCCAGCAAACATTGAACCCATCATGGCAACACTTGCACCAGCTGCTAAAGCTTTTACTATATCTCCAGAGTACTTAATTCCTCCATCAGCTATAACTGGAACCCCGTATTCTCTTCCTACTTCAGCACAATCCATAACTGCTGTTAATTGAGGAACTCCTACACCTGCAACTATTCTTGTTGTACATATTGATCCTGGTCCTATACCAACCTTAACACAATCAGCACCTGCTTCTATAAGATCTTTTGTAGCTTCTGCAGTTGCCACATTACCAGCTATGATTTGTAGGTCTGGATAAACAGATTTAATTTCTTTAACAGCATCTAAAACTCCCTTTGAATGTCCATGAGCTGTATCTAAAGTTATAACATCAACTGCAACATCAACTAATGCTTTAACTCTTTCCATCATATCTCCAGTAACTCCAACAGCTGCTCCACAAAGAAGTCTTCCTGCTGAATCCTTTGCTGCATTAGGATAAATTCTTGCTTTTTCTATATCCTTTATTGTTATTAATCCCTTTAGGTTGTTATCCTTATCTACTAAAGGAAGCTTTTCTATCTTATGCTTTCTTAATAATTCTTTAGCTTCGTCCATGCTTGTTCCTTCTAAAGCTGTTACTAAGTTATCTCTTGTCATAGCTACTGCTATTTTCTTTGAGAAATCTGTTTCAAAAACTATATCTCTGTTTGTTATAATTCCAGCTAACTTACCATCCTTAGTTATTGGAACTCCTGATATTCTGTATTGTGACATAAGATCTAATGCATCTTGAATTGTATGGTCTTCTGATAAGAAAATTGGGTTAGTAATTACTCCATTTTCTTGTCTCTTTACTCTATCTACTTCTTTAGCTTGCTCTTCTATAGTCATGTTCTTATGGATAATTCCGATTCCACCTTCTCTAGCCATAGCAATTGCCATCTTAGATTCTGTAACTGTATCCATACCCGCACTTAATATAGGAATATTTAAATTAATCTTCTTAGTTAACTTTGTCTTTAGTTCTACCTCTCTTGGTAGTATCTCTGATTTAAAAGGTACTAGTAAAACATCATCAAATGTGTATCCTGTTTTCCATATTATTGCCATCGTTCATTCCCCCTGTAATTTTATTTATAAATGAATTTTTTCTTGCATTTTGATTATTTTTCCCAAACAAGCTTGGTAATATGTATTTTCCCATAATAAAAAATGCATATTATCTCTCAAAAGTGAAGATAATATGCAATATAAATATATAGCTATACTAACTCACTTATAGAGATGGAAATTTAGGGTTTCCAGTAGAGACACCTTGCCATATTCAAGGCTTATATAAGCGTTTTTTATTCATGTTTTTGTTAAGTTTTATTTATTATAATGCAACGCTCAGTTACTGTCAACATCATGTAAACGTATAATAAAAATAAAAATTGCAAGTTACAAATCATTTATTTTTGAACATGACTTATAACTTGCAATTCGTGTTTTATTACTTTATTTACCAAAAATCAAACATCCAGATTAAATTCCACACAAATTTTCTTTATATCTAAAACAAATCTGGTAACCCATCTTTTCCTACTTTTATGGTTGCTGGCTGAGCTACATCTTCTACTTTCATACTATTAGTATATGCTCCTTCAGCTTCTGGCAATTTAATATTATACAATACTAAAACCTTGTCTCCCTGCACCAAACCGTCACCAATCTGTGATGAATTGTTGCTATCCATTGTTCCTATCTTAGTTAAGGTTCCATCTGCATTTACCTTATAAATTATTGGGGTACCTACCATTTGAACATTTGTATCTAAATCTAGTTTTACAGTTGTACCTTTGTAAAATTCAAAACTAGCCGCCATAGGTACAGTAGCAGATTTATTGAAAGTTCTATCAGTAGTATCTATTACAGGTGTCTTTGTGTTAGGATCAATGCCTCCATATACTCCATGAGTGATTGTTATCGCTGATTTTACAACTACAGTTGGAGTATCTATTATTTTTGATATATTTATTCCAATCAAGTTATTATAAGACAGAGTACTTTCAGCAAAACTTCTCTCTCCAACTTGTGTATTATTATTTAAAGTAGCTTTAAATGATATTTGAACAGGAGCTGCCTTAAATGTAGAATTGTTCGCCGTATATTTTATTCTATCTCCTAGACTAATTTCATAGCTATTACCAGTAACCTTATATTGTAATACATCACTACCTGAATAAAACTTACCAAGAGTAAACTCACCATTTGTATTAAAGATAAGCTTACTGTTCTGAATAATATATTCATTATTGTTTTCTGACTTAATAGAATCTTTTATTTTAGGCATAATATTATTATTTATCTCATTATTATCACTATTACCATAAAAATAATAATTCTGATTATTACTCAACTTATTATGCAATGCTTGTAAGGTTTTATCGTTATCTCCACCCATACATACACTGAAAACATTAAACCCTTTATCCTTAATATCTGTTAACTGATTATCTGCATAAGAATCTAGTGGTCCTGCTGTTATAAAAATAATATTTTTATAATCCGTATTTTGATTTCCAAAAAGTGTTTTAATTTTAGAGATAGCACTACCTATATTTCTACTATTCGCATCACTACTAGGGGTTGAGCTTATAATATTCTTTATAAACAAATCCTGGTCTGAAACACTTTGTGGCAGCATTTCACATCTATTTACATCATTGCTATAAGTTATTAGTGCATATCTTATATTCTTAGCTCTTAAATCATTATCATTTACAAGCTTTCCCCAAAGGGCATTCTCCACTCCAGATTTATAGTTGCTCATAGCAGCTGATGTATCCACTACGATTATTACATCATTCTTACGTCCAGCCAAATTATTATAATCACTGCAATCACTAGGATTTATACTATACGTTATATTTATAGGACTTGTACTATTTTGAACTACTTCTACTCTTTTATCACTTGTAAGATTGGCTTGTATATTTGGAACTGCATTGTCTACTATACTAATAGTATTAGTAGGCACTGAGGCTGTTAACTCAAAATTATTCCACGGAAACTTTACAATAGCTTTATCAAATACAGTAAAATTATCTCCTATTGTATTACCTTGTATTATAAATGAAAAATCTACTGGGGATGCTGAATATATTATTTTTCCCCCATCTATAGATTTGATTTTATAGGTGACATTAGGTATATCTACAGTATTACCTTCCACATTAAGATTAAAATTTTGATTAAAGTTTAACTCCATCTTAATATTGCTTACCTCATAACTGCTTAATATCTTATCAGCTATTTTTTGAAACACTACATCTACAGCCCCTGAATCTGTTGCAAAGAAGTTAGAATCATCTCCACCCATGGCTCCATGTATTCTACTTAATTTTCTATTGCTTGAACTATTTGAATCACCTAAACCATAGCCTATAGAAAACACACTATTTATTTGAGGTTTTATTAAATTTCCTACGCTAACGGCATAATCTGTATTATATCCCAAGTCATCATTATTCCCGTCGCCTGAATAGTAATGATTTTGATTATCTAAATTTAAATAAGGAGTAATTTTATATCCACTCCAACTGCTTCCTGATACATTAACTGTTCGAAATGTTGCCATTCCATCTGTCATTAAGATTAAACTCTTATTGGCAGTACTGTCACCTTGCTTTAGCATATATGCTGCTTTTCTTAGTCCTTCACCTATATTGGTTCCACCTTGTGCAACTAATCCATCTACCATATCATATAATCTATTATCAGATGCATCTAACAGATTAGTACCAATTGAATTGTAATTTGGCACCTCATGAGTATAATATTGATCTATACTTTTTGTGTTTATAGTGCCATTATACCCATCAGGATTAATAGTTGCTAAACTTGAGTATGCTACTATACCAATTTTTAAGTTCACTTGATTTTTCATTTTATCTATAAACTTTTTTGCTGCCAACTTTAAATTATATAACTTTGAATTGTCCTGCATACTCCCAGATACATCTAAAACCAAAACTATTTCCTTCTTTGGTATATCAATTTCAAAATCTTTAGGTGTAATTCTTCCATTTACGATTACATCTTCACCCTTCATTGCTTGAGTCTTTGATAATGAAATAGAAACATCGAAGCCTGGTTTGTTTGCTACATCTGCTTTAACTTTAACGAGATTAACACCTGCTATTACACAGGTAAGCAATGCAATCATAATTATACTTATTTTTTTTCCCACTTTATTTTTAAGCAAAGATTATCCCTCCTAACTTTACCTTAAGTTATGAAAGTTCCATTAATTTTTATTTCTAAACTTTACAAGTATAGAAACAGGATATTCAGCTTGTGTAACTCCTACTTTTTTCTTCAGCAATATATCAAATTGCACATAAGTGCAACTTCTGAGTGTGTTATTTTGATTATCTACAGTGTTAATCTTAAAACTTTCTACATTTGCTGATAGTGTTTTACCGCTACTAGCATTCCCTATCAAACCTGTCAAAGTTCTATTAGCTTCATCATATTTAACAGTATAAGTTTCATTACCTGACTCAGTAACATAATTAAATTTAATTTGACTGATTTTATCTGCATTTTGTCTAGTATTAAACTCATCATAAGTCATGTCCACTATATATTGAGAACCATACTGATTGATTCCACTTCCTGTTACACAATCAGTTATTCCAGTACTCTGCATTCCTACCTTGCTTATATCCCTTTGAATAGTTTCTCCATCAATTTGAAGAGTGGATTTGATATCTACTTCTGATAGCATTCCATTGTTAACTTTTAATATATTGTATATAATTCCTAAGACTATAAGCAATATGGCTGATGCTATTATTAATTCAATTACTGTGAAGCCCTTTGCCTTCTTCTTCATTAAATCCACCTCATTAATTCACGATTGTCCATAATGTTGATTTCAAATATTTCTTTATATCGTATTTAATACTAATTTGATTTAAATTTGAGTCTGTTACTCCTCCTTCTGTTCCTTGAGGAGCTCCAAATACTCTTTTAAATAAATCTAAATTTGTGGCCTGAATTCTATCAATTAAGTCCTTATCATAAGTTATATTTTGAGATTGAGTACCTACAGCTTTCAAATCACCTACTGCTAAAATTGTACCTTTAAAATCTACTTTTCCATCAATAATCACATTACCAGCTGTAACTATTACAGCATTTAAGTTGTTCCCATCTAACACAATATAAGAATTATCATAACTTCCTGCAAAATTATCTCCTTTAATTACAATTGTTTTACTAGCATCAGCATTAAAAATTGCCTTTTCAGATAAACCAGCTTGACTAGCTATAGTATAACCAGCTAAACTCGTAGAATTTAATATTGTAGAAGATGCCACTGTATCCCTAATATGTCCCAACTCATTGTATATTCCGATATCATTAGATGGTTGTCCCATTTTATACACCTTGGAAGAATACTCTAGTCTTTTATCAGTTATTGTTTGATCCACAGCATCTATTGAATAATTTGATGCTTGAACCACTGGTTTATTATTTGAATCCTTATATACTATAGCCCCAACTGAATGTGTATTAGCTTTATTTAAACTAATTCCACCATGATTGACTCTATCAATATATCTATTACTAAACTCTTCAAAATACCTACTTTTCTGCAGTGCATCTAGATTTTGTACAAGTTGTAATGAACCAACCTTTCCAAACTGACAATTTGCAAACTCACTGCTTTCAACAAGAGGAGTAGCGTAAGCTAAATAATTTCCTTTTACACCTACTGATTCTCCTGTTTGGTACCCATCACCATTACCATTGTCAGTATCAATATATGCAACTCCCATTATATAAGCATTCTGCTTAACTGTAACACTTGAATTTTGATTTCCGTTCACAATGATGCTGCTAGAAGTTCTTGCTTTAGCAGTTGAAGTGCTTGTTTTTACATTTTTATCATTTATACCATAAAAATCATTCATAGATATTACCGTATTATTAGCTTTTATAGCCAAATCATTATCTACAACCATCTGTTGTGTTATTGTTAATGACGACTGGTCTGATGCGTTATTATTAATTGTAGCTGAAGTATCATCAGCATTACCAGCATATACATTCCCTGCATATAAATTTCCATTAATATTAGCATTAGTATTATTATCAATATTAAAGGTATTAGATGTTGAAACTTCTCCATTAAACACGGCCTTAGATTGTTTTATTGTTATTCCACCATTATATTTATTTTTAGAAGTGAGATTATCTTGACCATTACCTTTAACAAGTATATTCCCATTAACATTAGCTTGAGCACTCACTCCTATATTTACTGACATATTGCCATCAACATTAATTGCTTTTTGAAGAACAGCATATTTTCCTATAGCAGTATTTTTTTGATAATAGACAACGTCACCATATGATGGAATTGTAAGTTTAAAACTTTCTTGTATAGTTCTCTCATTCTCACCTGTAGAACTTTGATTTTTAAATTTGGATAATATTTTTATACTGTAGTTTTTTCCATCTGCACTAAGAGTAATTCCACTATCAGGATCTATTGTTAAAGTTGGTTTATTACTTGGAAGATTAACTGAAGTATCTTCAATTGCAAAACCACCAGCTCCATCTGGTTGTATCTTACTAATGTATTGCATATTTGCAATAGCTCTTCTAAGTTCATCCTTACATCTTATAGTAAAAGAGGTGTCAATAGGATTTACTGGCCCTATAAATGTTTTAAATGCAGTTTGAAATGTATTATTTATGTTTGCGTCAGTTGCATCTTGAGCATGAGCTAATTTAAAATCTTTAGCAGCCTTATCGCCATATTTTACTGCTGCATCAAAAGTTTTAGCTATTATATTAGAAGCTATATCTAAGCCTGATTCTGAGCTATATAAATTTTCTAATCTTCTGTTCTCATTAGTTCTTAATTTAAATTCCCCTGTAGTCATTGAAATCATAGCTGTACCAAAAACAATTAGCATGCCAAAAATAATTACTACCACAATTAAACTTGAGCCTTTCCTTTTCTTTCTCATGTAATCACCGCCCTTTCAAATATAATTATCTCTATTTGATATTCTTAACAGCATGACCAACAAACAAACTTGAATTATCCTTTGTCACCTCCACCATTATGTCATACATATCTCCAATCTTAGCGGCATTAGGATCTTCAGGACGATTGTTATAAATGTTAATTGGATTGACATATTGATTCACATTTACAATTATATTATCTGTTTTTTGTAAACAAAGATTTACATATTTATCATCTTGATTATATACATTAACATATACAGGATTGGCTGCATATTGTGATTGATTAGTTAAAATATACTTACTAAAATTTAGTGCTAAATTTAAATCTTTTTTGTCATTTGGATCACTACTAGGATTTCCTGAAGCATCTTTAGTTGTAACAGTTTCATTTATTTCACCATTATTTATATCCACAATTCTGTCATTTCCACTTTTCTGTACTTTAATTATTATCTTGTTATCAGGAACCTCTTTTACATCTGCAGGATTACTAGAATTTTGTGATATTATAGTAGGTTGTTCGTTTCTAACCCCAATACTATACTTACCATCATATTTAACCTCTTCAGTATTAGCACTTTCTAAAGTATTCTTAACATTTAATGTAACAGTTACCTTATAACTGTCTACGTTATTTAATACAAAAACATTATTTGCTACATTATTATCAAAAGTTATCCCTGTAAAATTAAAGCTAGTCCCCTGCTTAGCTATATTTACTGCTCTAAGCTGCTCTAAAACTTTTTGTCCAACTAATGTAGCTTTTTGCTTTACTTCTGCTCTTTTGTTGGTTCTCACTGTAGTTAATACCATAGATGATACTGGAACTAATAATATTCCAATTAGTGCTATACTTATTATAAGTTCAATCAAAGTAAAGCCTTTCTTTTTTTCACTCATAGTAATCACCTACTTTTGGTTAACATTAATTTTATTACCTTCACCAGCAACCTTTATCCTAGGACTGCTGCTATCATCTCCACTAACTTCTACATTCACTAATTTATCTGTATTATTTATTAACTTAATCTTTGCTCCTGATTTATCATCTAAATCTACTCTTTTCTCACTTGAAACTTGAATAGTTATATTTCCAGAATTAGGCGTAAATTCTTGTCCTAAAGAATTTAAATCTGCTGGATAAGCATTACTTCCAACCCTATATTTATAATAATATTTATTATCTTTTTGACTTATTGTAAATTCAACAAGTTCCTCATTATTACTATCTGCATAAACATAAGTTAATCTTGAATTGTCATTAGACTTTCCAACCATTACTGCTGGTAAATCTGATTTATTAGACTTCGCAGATATTACAAAATCATTTTGATTTTTATTTGTCTCATCTGAACTTGCTATTGCCTGCATAGAGCTTGTTGTAGAATCAGAATTAAATGGTATGTCCTTTCCATAAACTCCACTTAGTGCCCATGATAAATAGTTATTATCACTATCATCTATCTTGGGTACAGAATAAAATTCTAATGTCATAGTACCTGCCACTTCATCTATGCTCTTTTGAGTTAAAGATAAAGTATTAACTACTATTCTTCTTTGAAAATTACTAACATTATCTAAAAATTTTTTTAAATCCTTATAAGATGATGAGAATGACAAAGTTACTTTAAACTGTTGTACAGTTTCAGTAGTCTTTTGAGCATTACTTGAATTATTATCATTCTGTTGAGATGAAGTATTTTGTTTATTAGAATTAGTCATTGATTTATATTCTTTAGTGATAGGATCAAAAGTACTGTCTCCCAATTGGGTTGAGTCTATTTTCACCCCATCTATTCCTTGCACTACTATAGGATTAAAATTTATACTACTTTGAATTTCACTATCCTTCAAAAGCTTGTCTAAATCTAGAATAATTTTTTCTTGCACTAATTTAGGATATAATCTAGAAGTTTTATCATCTATCTTTGCATCCAATATTTTCATATCACTCTTTTTTCTTTGTAAAGAACCAATAGTTTGCATAGCCACATCGTACTCTGCTTCCTTAGTAGCATTTATGCTCTTTAATTCCTGAACCCATTTTGTTTGAAGTTTATATATAATCTCATAATATGCAAATCCTACAACTACAATCGCTAAAATGTACAGTAAAAGTTTATCCTTCTTGCTAATTTTCATATCTATTTTACCTCCTTTAACACACATTTTATATCAAAGGAATACTCACCATCTAAAGCACCATCTCCAGATATGGCTCCTATATATACATCTTGTATATTACTTAAATTCTTTAAATTGTGCTCAATCTCTCCAATGGCTTTTCTGCTTTTTGACATTGCTTTAATATTTATAGCACTAGTGGTAACATCTATACTCTTAAAATAAACATCACTAGGTAAAGTTGCACTTATAGAATTTAATAATTTAGTTGTAACTATATCTCTAGAATTCATATTTTTGCTTATATCTGCAATTCCATGTTCATATTTATTTAATATTTCTAACTTTTTATTTACTACCTTAGCTTCATCAAGTTTCTTCTTAGTGTCAGAGTCTGTTAATTTAGCCTCATATTTTGCTATAGATGTCTTATAATAAATCATCTTATAAGAGTTTACACACAATGTAACTAATATAAATAAACCTATTACAACTGCGGCACCATAAATATATATCTGCGTATTTATGTTTTCTTTCTTCTTGCCTTGATAAGGACTAAAAAAATTAATATCTCTCATCTTTTCATTTCCTCCTACAGTCTTATAATAGATCCAATTACATTTATATATTTAGCTATATCTATATCCTTAGGTTTAATGGTTACATTAGGTAAAGTACTTATTTTCATTGTTTTGATTCCCAATTTCTCTGCCATATATTTAGGCAACCCGTTCAAGTTACTTGATCCACCATACAAAATTATATTAGAAATTTCATTTTCAAAACTTTTATTTTTATAAAATTGAATAACTTTTTCTATTTTTTCAATCCATTCATCAGCTACATCTTTCACACAATCACTGAACTTATCAGTTTCTGTAAAATTCAAATGTATTTTTTCTTTCTTGTCCTGCTCCAATGTTTTTCTTGTACTATGCTTTCTTTGTATCAGTGCATCATCAATATCTGCACCACCTGTTCTTATTATTCTTGTAAAATCTAAAATTCCTTTACGATTATATATGTTTATATCAATGGACTTTACCCCCATATCTATAAAAGCCAAGGAACCATCCTCACTATATGGAAAAATCTGATTTATACCAATGTTATTTATTAATTTATTTAGAGAGTTATAATTTACATCTAAAGCATACGGTCTCAATCCCAAACCATTAACTAGTTCATAATATGCATTTGCGGTTCTTTCGGGATATGAAATTGCACGAACACTAAGTTTCTTTTGATTATTTTCTTCTATTTCTTCAAGTACGCTCGTTTGAAGTATATAATCATTCAAGTTTATTGGTAGATATTGCTGAATTTCATATTTTACAACTGTTGCTAATTCATCTTCTTCTACTTTTGGAATAATCAACTCTCTATTTATGATTGAGGAAGAGTTGGTAGTGCAAATTACATCTTTTACTCTTATCCCATTATCCATTAAGGTATAGTTTAAAGCAGCCATCAAAGCACTAGAATTTGTTATCTTTCCATCCTCAATAGACCCATCAGGGGTTGCAGTTTCAAACAACTTATCTATTGATAATTTATTTTTATAATAGCTTCCCACTGCAATCTTTATGCTACTAGTGCCTATATCAAAAGCTACAACTGTTTTCTTCATCTCAAACTTAGGCTTACTGCTCTTTTTCTTCTTCTTTTTTATGGTAGAAAATTTTCCAACTATATCTTTAACGTCCATCTGCAATATGCTTTTAGCTTGGGTTTCATTCTTCTTTTCCATATAATCTATAACTCCCCTCACTTAAGAATTTTAATAACTTATAAATCTATTTTGGCTGAATTTAAGTAAAGTGTAAAGTCATTATGACTTTACACTTTAAGTAATTAATATGTGTTTATATTAGTTTGGATATACAGGAACACTTGCATTATCTATATATATTTTTATATCTCCATTAGACATAGTATACGTAAATGCAGTCCCTCCCTTAGGTTTTTTAGCTCCATCCAACTTGTTTAAAATACTATCTGGAACGGCAACATTTGATGCTGTGTCAGCAACTGCTCCTGATGAAGCAGTAGTTTCAGCAGCAATTAATGAGTGTATTGTTTTTGCTGTAGCCAAATCTGCACTAGCGTTGGCATTCTTTCTGATTTCACTGAATTTTGGTATAGCTACTGCTACTAATATTGCAATAATTGCAATAACGATGATTAATTCTATTAGGGTAAAGCCTTTTCTCTTTCGTTTGGTTTTTAGTAGTTGTTTCATGGAATGATCCCTCCTATAATTTGTTTTTATATTTGTGTATAGCTGTCATACATAGGAAGCATAATTGAAAGAATTATAAATCCTATGACAAGCCCCATCACCACTATTAATATTGGTTCCAATAAAGCCACTGTAGATTGTATGGTTGTTTCTACTTCTTCATCGTAGAAATCTGCTGTTTTATTTAAAATATCATCTAATGATCCAGTTTCTTCTCCTATCTTAACCATAGATGATAACATTTCCGGGAAAATACTTTCTGCTTTAATACTTGAATATAAGCCTTCTCCTCTAACTACCTTTTCTTTTATATTTAACAATGAATTCTCTGCTATCTTATTACCAACTACCGTTGAAACAATTTGAAGTGCTTGTACCAAAGTGATTCCACTTGCTAGTAAGGTTGAAAGAGTTCTTGTAAATCTTGACACTATAATCTTTTGATTAAGCTTCTTTATTATAGGCAATTTCAATTTTAACTTGCTCATAAAAAGAGTTCCATTATCTGTTTTACAATAATACTTAATACCTAAAACTGCTGCTAATACTACTACTGCACATAAAATAAAATGATTGGAAAGTGCATTACTTAGCCACATTAAAAACCTTGTATTCCACGGTAACTTTGTACCAGTTTGATTGAATAAATTCATAAAAGTTGGCATTACATATGTTAAAATAAATATTAGAACGCTTATAGCAACGACACTTAATACTATAGGATAAATCATTGCCCCTTTTACCTTGTTATTTACTTTATTCTCTTTTTCATAATGATTAGCCATTCTTAACAAAATTGTATCTAAGTTACCACTAACCTCTCCTGCTTCAACAAGGTTAACCAAAAGATCTGGGAATACATCTTTATATTTCTTCATTGAGCTAGACAAAGAATTTCCCTTTTTCACCTCTTCTTCAATCTCACCTACAGCCTCTCTAAGTCTTGGATGTTCAACTTGATTAGCTAAAACATTCAAACAGTTTGTAAGCGGCAGCCCTGCATTTAACATTGTATAGAACTGCCTGCAAAATATTGCTATATGCTTGGTCTTTACTTTTTTATTTATTTTGAATTGAATATTACCATTTTCCTTAATTTCCTCAATCATAAGTGGATAATACCCATTGGATGAAATCATGGATAAAACGTCATTCTGAGATTGTCCTTCATATATGCCTTCTATTTTATTTCCCTCTGAAGTCATGGCTCTATATTTAAATTTTGACATAGCTCATCCCACCCTTTATAGTTCCTTTAACAAAGTTACTGTAGCTAACTCCTCCACAGTTGTAACACCATCTAATACCAACTGTTTACATTCTTCACCTAAGGTTTTCATTCCATGCTTAATAGAAATATCTCTAAGTTCATCCAAGCTATTTTTAGAATTAATAGCCTCTCTATGTTCTCTCGTTATTTCCATTATTTCATATACACCAATTCTGCCTGAGTATCCTGTATTGTTGCAATATCCACAGCCTTGGCCTTTATACAATGTTACTTTTTCATCTTCAATTCCTAATATTCTCTTTTCATATTCATTAGCCAAATATGGTTTTTTGCATTTTTCACAAACCCTTCTGACCAATCTTTGAGCAATAACCCCTACTATAGAAGTTGAAACCAAATATGGCTGTATCCCCATATCAATAAGTCTAATTATAGAAGATGGTGCATCATTAGTATGTAAAGTACTCAAAACTAAGTGTCCAGTTATAGCTGCTTTTATAGCAATTTCAGCAGTTTCATTATCTCTAATCTCACCTATCATTACAATATCTGGATCTTGTCTTAATATACTTCTAAGTCCACTTGCA
Organism: Clostridium sp. TW13; assembly: GCF_024345225.1. Classification (NCBI taxonomy): domain Bacteria; kingdom Bacillati; phylum Bacillota; class Clostridia; order Eubacteriales; family Clostridiaceae; genus Inconstantimicrobium; species Inconstantimicrobium mannanitabidum. Next base: position 96,827 of record NZ_BROD01000001.1, on the reverse strand, counting down.
AAAGTTAAACCTGCCTTTACGTTGACATTAACCTGATTTATTCCATTTAAAGTGTATTCTACGGGATCTTCTACAGTAATTATATTTACATCATTTGAGTTCAATTCATTTAATATTGTATATAAAGTAGTGGATTTACCACTTCCTGTTGGTCCTGTAACTAAAACTATTCCATGTGGCTGTTTTATAATTCTATCTAACTTTTCTAAGTTATCTTGGTTCATCCCTAGTCTTTCTTTTCCAACTCTATAGCTGCTTCTATTTAAAATTCTTATAACTATTTTTTCCCCATTTACAACTGGTAATATAGAAACTCTTAGATCCACATCATTTGAACCAACAGTTGTTATTATCCTTCCATCTTGAGGTATTCTTTTTTCAGCTATATTTAATCCTGCAAGTATCTTTATTCTAGTTACCAAAGGAGCTAAACTCTCTATGCCAAGCGTATTTATTGTTTGTAATCTTCCGTCTATTCTATATCTAATTTTTATCTCATGTTCAAAGGGTTCAATATGAATATCTGAAGCCTTCATTTCTACAGAGTTCTTAAATAGATAATCTACCATCTTTACAACTGGAGCATTTTTAACTTCATCTATTTCTTCAACATTAGTCTTTATACTGTTTGCCTCTATACTTTCCTGTGAAAGTAACTTTGCAGCTTCTGAAACTTGCTCACTTGTATAATAAACTTCAATAAACTTTTTTATGTCACTTTTCCTTGATATATATATTTCAATCTCAAATCCTGTAGCTATAGCAACATCATCTATAGCAAAAATGTTAAGCGGATCTGACATAGCTACCTTTATTTTATTATTATTAAATCCAAAAGGAATTAACATATATTTTCTACATAAATTTTGTTGTATAAGACTCATTGCCTTTCTATCAAAATTTATAATGTTTAAATCAACTTTTCTTATCCCTGTTTGTTTTTCGACAGAATCTATAATTTCATCTTCAGTTACAATTTTTTGCTCAACTAAGATTTCTCCTAACTTACCGCCAGATGTCTTTTGCCAATCAAGAGCTTGTCTGAGTTGAAAATTGGTTATCTTTCCATCGTTAACAAGTATATCTCCTAATCTCTTTCTTTCATTAGCCATTAGTATACCTCTCTTTTACATAACAATAGATTCACAGTCCTCAATAACCATCTAATTTTATAATTACAAATATACTATATTTGCTTATTTTTTTCAATTAAATTTCAATTTTACTTTAATTATATTAAACATTAAAAATCTCATTTACATATTCTAAAACATATTCAAATATAAGTTAATTATTTTATTTCCGAATAACATTGCAATTAATGCTCCTATAGCTAAATATGGACCAAAAGCTATCTCTTCTTTTTTTCCTTTAAGCTTTAACAATAAAATTATTATCCCTACAATTCCTCCAATTACAAATGCCAGAAATAAAGTAACAATTATATTTTGTACACCTAAAAATAGGCCACAAATTAATGCTATCTCAATATCTCCTTCCCCCATGCCTCTGGTGAGAATTACTATTAAAAATATTACTCCAAAGCCTATTATAGCTCCCAATAAGTAATTATAAAAATTTTGTTTATACATTATTGAAGAAATAGAAATAAATATCACTCCCATGACCATTCCAAATATCACTGTATTTCTATATACAAATTTAGTTTTATAATCTATAATCCCTATCACAATTAATAAAGAAACTAAAACGCATAGCTTTACAAATTCTATAGTTAGTCCTAACTTTAAATATAACAATACATAAACTACTCCATTTAATAACTCTATGATTGGATACTGTATAGATATTTTTAATTTACAATATCTGCATCTCCCTCGTAAAAAAATATAGCTAAATATAGGTATTAAATCTAAAGGTTTCAGCTGACTGTTACAATTACCACAGTGAGATGGTGGATATGCAATAGATTCTTCATTGGGTATTCTATAAATACATACATTTAAAAAACTTCCTATAACTATTCCAATAACAAATATCAAAAAAAATTCCATAATTACTCCTCTCTCTCTTCTCTAATGTTTTATAGAATATATTCTATCATATGTTTCTATTCTCCTCTTTATTATTCTATTTTTTACGAAATGAAAATATACCAAATAATAATTACATTTTATCATATTAAAAGGCTAGAAAAGAATTAACTTCTCTTCTAGCCTTAATAAGAAATATATTATTTTTAGTACATTCCGTCCATCCCCATGCCTGGTGCACCTGGCATAGGTTGTGGATTCTTTTCTGGTATATCAGCAACTGCTGATTCTGTTGTTAAGAATGTTGAAGCTACAGATGATGCATTTTGTAGTGCTGATCTTGTAACCTTAGTTGGGTCCACAATACCAGCTTTAATCATATTTATATATTCTCCATGTAAAGCATCATATCCAACTCCAACTTCGCTGTTCTTAACTTTTTCTATTATAACCGAACCTTCATCTCCTGCATTTGTAGCAATTTGTCTCATTGGTTCTTCTAAAGCTCTTACTATTATGTTTATACCAACTTGTTCATCTGCCACATCAGAAGTTAATTTTGCAACTTCGTTAATTACATTAACATATGCTGTTCCACCACCTGGAACGATTCCTTCCTCAACTGCTGCCTTTGTAGCTGCAAGAGCATCTTCTATTCTAAGCTTTCTTTCTTTAAGTTCTGTTTCTGTAGCTGCTCCGACTTTTACTACTGCAACTCCACCAGCAAGTTTTGCTAGTCTTTCTTGTAATTTTTCTTTATCAAATTCTGAAGTGGTTTCTTCTATTTGAGTTTTTATTTGGTGAACTCTGTTGTGAATTTCGTTCTTGTCACCCTTACCATTTACTATTGTAGTGTTTTCCTTTGTAATCTTAACGCTTTCTGCTCTACCTAACATATCAATTGTAGCTTCTTTTAAGTCATTTCCTAATTCTTCAGAAATTACTGTACCACCTGTAAGTATTGCAATATCTTGAAGCATTTCTTTTCTTCTATCACCGAAACCTGGTGCTTTGATTGCAACGCAAGTAAATGTTCCTCTTAATTTATTAACTACAAGTGTTGCTAAAGCTTCACCTTCAACATCTTCAGCTATTATAACAAGTTTCTTACCTGCTTGAACTATTTGTTCTAATACTGGTAATATTTCTTGTATGTTTCCAATCTTCTTATCAGTGATTAAAATATATGCATCATCTATAGCTGCTTCCATCTTTTCAGTATCTGTTACCATATATGGAGATAGGTAACCCCTGTCAAATTGCATACCTTCAACTACATCAAGTTCTGTTCCCATAGTTCTTGATTCTTCAACAGTGATAACTCCTTCATTTCCAACCTTCTCCATAGCATCAGCAATTAACTTACCAATTTCTTCATCAGCTGCTGATATAGCTGCAACTCTTGCTATGTCTTCTTTTCCATTCACTGGCTTTGAAATCTTCTTGATTTCTTCTACTGCTTTATCAACAGCTTTTCTTATACCATTTCTAACTAGCATTGGATTTGCCCCAGCTGTTACATTCTTTAAACCTTCTCTTATTATGGCTTGAGCTAATAATGTAGCTGTAGTTGTACCATCACCTGCAACATCGTTAGTCTTTGTTGCAACTTCTTTTACAAGTTGAGCTCCCATATTTTCAAATGGATCTTCTAATTCTATTTCTCTTGCTATAGAAACACCATCATTTGTTATAAGTGGTGCACCAAATTTCTTATCTAATACGACATTTCTTCCCTTAGGTCCAAGTGTTACCTTAACTGTATCTGCTAACTTGTCAACACCTGCCTGCATCTTTCTTCTTGCTTCTTCACCAAACATAATTTGCTTTGCCATTTTCCAAATACCTCCTGTATATTAAAATATTATTCTACTACTGCTAGAATATCTTCTTGTTTCAATATTATATACTCTTCACTATCTACTTTAACTTCTGTACCAGCATACTTGGAATATAATACTTTATCTCCAACTTTAACTTCCATCTCTACCCTCTTACCATCTACTACAGCTCCAGGACCTACAGCAACTACTTCTGCCTCTTGAGGTCTTTCTTTAGCAGTTCCTGTTAAAACTATTCCACTTTTTGTTTTTTCCTCTGCTTCTAATCTTTTTATAACAACTCTGTCACCTAATGGTTTAACCTTCATTGTTATCCCTCCTTAAATATATTTAAATAATATTAATAACTTTATTGTTAGCACTCATTACTATTGAGTGCTAATACAATTATAATAGATAATCCCATGAATTTTTTCAAATTCCCATTCTTAATTATAATCCTATTTTTTGCCCATTATTCATCATTTGCTCAATATAAATCAAACTTACTCACTATTTCTATGTTTTTCTATATTTATCTATATATTTTTTTTCTAGTTTTATAATTATATTTTTTTTGTCCATAATGTATAATAAAATCATATCTAACTACTAAACAATTTGGAGGCAAAAAATTGAAAAACAATATACTAAAATATACCTATCATACTATACTTGCTATTTTAGGACTAATTTTATCTGTAACAACCCTACTATTTATCTTTCTAAAAAGCACTATTATCTATAGTATATTTATACGATACACTGGTCTATCTAAAACAATACAAGTAAGTAATGATGTATTAAATTTAAATTACAAAGTTCTTATAAATTATCTTACAAATCCAATTAATGCACAGCTTACTTTTCCCAACTTCCCAATGTCAAATTCAGCTAGTGTTCACTTTATGGAAGTTAAACAAATCTTTATGATTTTATTAGCTCTAGGCATACTGGGTGCTGTAATCATTTTTATTCATATTGCCATAAATAAGAAAAAGGCAACCCCTTCAAAATTATTATTTCTTAGTATTATGCCAGTAATATCATTCATCATATCAATAATCATTTTATTGGCTTGCACTATAGATTTTGAAGATGCCTTTATCATTTTTCATAAAATACTGTTTAAAAATAATTATTGGATTTTTAATCCTATAACTGACCCTATTATAGATGCTCTACCAGAAAATTTCTTTCTATTAGCTGGAATGTTTATTGTAATTCCTCTATTGATAGAATCCTTAGTTCTATTTTTTAAATTTACATTACCACGCAAACGAAGTTAGACTCTAATATTATTTGTATTCTTATCGTCTCTACTTCTATAACTTTTTACTATGGCACCTAGAAAAATCCAATATAAAGGAGCTACTCCTATTACACTTATGTTAAATAAACTTTGTACTAAATAACCTGTTAAGCATATAAACATTGCCTTATATTTGGGTTTCTTAATATTTCTAATTATATTTTTATATATTACAACTAATAAAATCACATAAAAGAAAAATGCAAAAAATCCACCCGAAGCCCATAGTTCTAAAAATTCATTATGGGCTTTATCTATAATTTGATTATTTTTAGCAATAAGGACCTCATTATCCTTAGGCACATCTCTCATTAGCCTAAGCTGTAAAGAATCCAAACCACCACCCATAATTGGATGCATTTCTATAGACTTAATCACCATTTTCCAAATTTCACTCCTGCTGGTACCCAAATCAGAGGTATCACCGTTTAACAATCTACCAGCATCACTTGTCATGCTACTAAATCTACTGCTTATGCTATTATCAGTGGTAAAATCAAGTATCATAAATATCATACAAAAGCTCAATAAAATAGCCAAAAATCGCTTTCTTAGTTCTCTATTTTTAAACATTATTATTGCAGTAAATAACAACATCACTACAAATCCTACCCATCCGCCTCTTGTTAAAGTGCATAAAAGAGAAGCAAAAAGGATAGATGAAACTATCAAGTATTTTATTTTACCCTTAAAAATATATAATAATGTAGCAGCACCTATAAATAAAATTATATATGATGATAAAAAATTTCTATTTCCTAAAAAAGACATAGCTTGATCATAACTCAATGAACCTATCAAGTAAACTTGCAATGGGTCTATTTGATAAAATTCTACTATACTATATATAGCCATTAAACACGAAACTAGTAGTAAAATATCTATTCTTTTATTGGTTAAGTTTATATACTTTGCTGCCATTATAAACAATAGTATATATACCAAAAACATTAATAGTCCTTCATTTCTATTTTTATTACCCATTAATGCCAATCCAGGATTTATTGCAAATATAGTAGAAAAAATCAAAGATACTCCAAAAGCTATTATGATTATTTTTTCTGTAAAAATCATAAATAAATCTTGTTTAGATAATAATGCTAGAATGAATAATAGTATTCCTACCCCGTACAAAAAAAATGCTTTCCCATCTATATATGGAGAATAAGTATATTTATAAACAATATACGGCATTAACATTATGGTTAGCAGTATTATAAAATTTATTATTGAATCAACTTTAAACTCTCTACTTTCCAAACTACATATCTTTTCCTTAATCCGATTTCTCATTTTTTTCTCCTTAATTATAATTGTAACCATTTGAATTATACCATATTTTACTAAACAGTAATAACTATTTTTTTATTTGTTTATATCAAGTTTACATACATTTAATACCTCTTGTCATCAATTTAAATTCATTATATCATTATAATTGTATATAATATAAGTATAGGGGGTTGTTATATGGCAAATACACTTTATATATGCGATTTATGTGGACGAGAAGTTAGTAATGTAACTGAACACCATTTGATACCAAAACAGCTTGGTGGCCGAAAAATGAATACTGCTACTCTTTGTGCAACTTGCCATAAGCAGATTCATGCATTATATACGAATAAATATTTATCCACAAGATTATATACAATTGATTTGCTTAAAAACGATGTTAAAATAAAAAGATACTTGAAATTCATCTCCAATTATCCTGGTGATTATGATATATGCATTAAAAAGTCTAAGGATATTAGAAGACAAGCTTAACTAATGATATGTAAAATTTTATAATTGAAATTAAACTCCAAAATGATTTAAATTCTAAAAATCATCTTGGAGTTTTGTATTAATTTTAATCTATTTTTATTGAATTTTCTCTAGCATAGTAAAATAAATATTGTTGTGCAAAACCTGATAACTCACCAAATTTTTCTCTTGCGAACACCCTTATCTTATTCAAGGATACATCAGGGGCTAAATAGAAATGCTGCATAGCTCTCTTTACCCAAACATCTACTGGAAAAGCAGAATACTTTTCCATAGAAAATAGCATTATGCAATCTGCAACCTTTGCTCCAACTCCTGAAAAATTCTGAAGTTCCTCATGGCATTCATCATCACTTAATTTTTTTATATTCTCTAAATTATATAACTTAAATTCTTCATTTCCTACATTACAATTATATATTTTTTGCACAGTATCATATATGTACCTACTCCTAAAGGAAGCCCCTGTAGATCTTATATCTTCTTCTGTGGCTTCTTTCAACTGTTCCACTGTTGGAAATGTATAATAACGTTCTCCCTTATATTCAATTGCATCTCCCCATTTCTCACTTATCTTATTTATAGTTTTAGAAATCACAGGTATGCTGTTTCTTGCGGATATTATAAAAGAAATTACTAATTCAAATGGGTCTTGATTTAATAATCTTATACCATAACCAAAATCTACTGCTTTTTTTAACAATTCATCTTTAGACAATTTTTCCTTTATACTAGTGTAATCTCTGTTTAAATCAAAATATTTTCGCCATATATTATTAAAGTCTTCTTCATTAGAGTTATAGATGATTACATCATCTTCTTTTTGTTCAACTTCTATAACTCTGTTAAAAGCAACCCCTATATAAGACTCGCCTACCTTTTTCCATCTAAAGCATTGCCCGCATTCAAAAGTTTGCTTTATATTAAAGTCTTTAGCATTTTTTATTACAATATTATCTTTATTAAACTCTATATTCTCAAAATTCATTTTATTCATCTCCTAAATCTTGTTTAATGTTTATCTTAACTTATCTGAAATATAATTTTTTCTGCCAGCAACTGCACACCTTTCTATTTAACTTTCCAATATAGATATTTGGCATCTGAAAATAGCCTAACTTATACACTTACTTATTTTTTGAAGATACCTTAGCCTTAGTATTATTTCTCCAACTTCAAACAATTATAAATTATTTTTATTGAAACTTACTTATATAATAATAATTATATCATAATATTTATTATCAAGTAGAATAAAATAAAAAAATCCTATGCGACCTTTTTATAAGTTATCCACAAATTTGATTTTATTATAATATCCTAAAGAATAAAAAAACTCCATAGAAAATTCTCATAAAAGAATTTCCTATAGAGTTTGATATCAATCTTCAATCTAAACTTATATTATTTTGCGTAGTTGTGGAATCCTCTTCCAGTCTTTCTTCCTAACCAACCAGCTCTAACATACTTTCTAAGTAAGCTGCTAGCTCTGTATTTGCTATCTCCAGTTTCAGTATATAATACATCCATGATAGCTAGACATACGTCTAATCCAATTAAATCTCCTAATGCTAAAGGTCCCATTGGGTGATTAGCACCAAGTTTCATAGCTGTATCTATATCTTCTGCTGAAGCTATTCCTTCTGATAATATTCCAACTGCTTCGTTTATCATTGGGATAAGAATTCTGTTAACAACGAATCCTGGAGCTTCTGCAACTTCTACTGGTTCCTTACCAATAGCTACAGATAATTCTTTAACTGCATCAAAAGTTTCTTGAGATGTAGCCATTCCTCTGATAACTTCAACAAGCTTCATTACTGGAGCTGGATTGAAGAAGTGCATTCCTATAACTTTGTCAGGTCTGCCTGTTGCAGTTGCAACTTCTGTTATTGATAAAGATGAAGTATTTGAAGCTAATATAGTTTCTGGCTTACATATCTTATCTAATTCAGCGAATATTTCTCTCTTTATTTTCATGTTTTCTATAGCTGCTTCTACAACTAAATCACAGTCAGCTGCTAAGTTCATATCAGTTGTTCCTGATATTCTTGAAAGGATGGCTTCTTTATCTTCTTCAGTCATTCTTCCTTTTTCAACTTGCTTAGAAAGACCCTTGTTGATTCCAGCGATTCCTCTATCAACAAATTCTTCCTTTATATCTCTAACGATAACTTCATATCCTTTTTGTGCAAAAGCTTGAACTATTCCAGCACCCATAGTACCAGCGCCTAAAACGAAAATCTTTTCCATGAACTATTCCTCCTAAAATCTTTAATATTAGATATCCTTAGTCAAAATAAGCTATCTTAACCAAGGCATCTTCAAAAAATAAATAAGTCCCTATGCTAGTCTATTTGACCTTATACTGCGTCAACAGAACCCTTAGATAGCTCACTATCTGCGGAACCTGTTTCCTTGTCTAAGTCCAAATATCCGTCGCATATTTGGACTTGTTATTTATTTTCAGATGCCTAAGGATTACTTTTCACATTAATTGATTGAATTATTCAGCACTCTTTACTTCTTTAACTTGTGCAATTAATTCTGGAACAACTTTAGCTACATCTCCAACGATAGCATAATCTGCTACCTTCATGATTGGAGCTGTTTCATCTTTGTTTACAGCAATGATTAATTCAGAATCTTGCATACCAGCAACGTGTTGGATAGCTCCTGAAATACCACAAGCTATATATATCTTAGGTCTAACAGTTTTACCAGTTTGACCAACTTGGCATGCTCCGTCAATCCAACCACTTTCAACTGCTGCTCTTGATCCTGCTACTGTTCCTTCTAAAGCTGCTGCTAATTCTTCAAGAAGTTTAAAGTTTTCTTTGCTTCCAACTCCTCTACCACCTGATACGATGAATTCAGCTTCTGCTATATCAACCATATCTTTCTTAGCTTTGATTACTTCTAAAACTTTAGTTCTTATATCGCTATCAGCTAATTTAACTTCAACTTTTTCAATGTTACATTTTGATGGATCAGTAGTGATTTTTGCAAATACTCCTGGTCTTACTGTAGCCATTTGAGGTCTATGTTCTGGACAAGCAATTGTAGCCATTAAGTTACCACCAAATGCTGGTCTTGTAGCTAATAAATCTCCATTTTCAACTTCTACATCGATTGATGTACAGTCAGCAGTTAATCCTGTTGATAATCTAGCTGCTATTCTAGGACCTAGGTCTCTTCCTATGAAAGTAGCTCCTACAAATAATATTCCTGGCTTTCTTTCAGCTGCTAAGTCACAAATAACTTTAGCATATCCTTCAGTTGTATAGTGTTCTAAGTTCTTATCATCAGCAACTAAAACTTCATCAGCGCCATGTGATGCTAATGTTGTTGCTAATGACTCTATATTATTTCCAAGTAATAAAGCAGTTAACTTTACTCCTAATTTATCAGCAATTCTTCTACCTTCTCCAAGTAGTTCTAAAGATACTTTTTGTAGTTCGCCTTCTCTTTGTTCAGCAAAGACCCAAACGCCTTTGTAATCTGCTATATTCATAATAAATTACCCTCCTATTATCTTAGATGTAGTGTTTTTCTTGTAATTTTCCTACAACATAATATGCTGCATTTTTAGGTGATTCTTTTACTAATTCTCCAGCACCCTTAACTTCTTTAGTCATAGACTTCTTAACCTTTGTAGGTGAACCCTTAAGACCTAATTCAGCTTTATCTACATCTATATCATCTGCAGTCATAACTTTTATTTCATCATCACTAGTTGAGAATATGTTAGCTACATTCATGTATCTAGCTTCATTTAATTCTTCGATTGCAGTTAATAGACATGGAGTCTTAACTTCTACTAGTTGATATCCATCTTCTAATGCTCTGTTAACAACTAATCTGTCTGCTTCAACTTTTACATCTTGAACATAAGTTACTTGAGGAATATTTAAATGTTCAGCTATTTCTGGTCCAACTTGTGCAGTATCTCCATCAATTGCTTGTCTTCCAGCAAGTACTATATCATAATCTAATTTTGCAATAACTCCTGCTATTGCTTTTGAAGTTGCTAATGTATCAGCTCCTCCAAGACATCTGTCAGTTAGAAGGATAGCTTCATCAGCTCCCATACATAATGCTTCTCTTAAAGTTGCCTTAGCCATTGGAAGTCCCATGCTTATAACAGTAACCTTACCACCGTTAGTTTCTTTTATTTGTAAAGCTGCTTCTAAAGCATGCTTATCTTCTGGATTCATTATTGATGGAACACCATCTCTAATTAAAGTACCAGTCTTAGGATCTATTTTTACTGCTGTAGTATCTGGAACTTGTTTTACACAAACTACTATATTCATTACAAAAGTCCTCCTATCTTAAAATGCTGCCTGCGATAACCATCTTTTGAACTTCTGAAGTTCCTTCATAGATTTCAGTTATCTTAGCATCTCTCATCATTCTTTCTACTGGGTATTCCTTAGTGTAACCATATCCACCAAAGATTTGAACAGCCTTAGTTGTAACTTCCATTGCAACGTCTGCTGCAAATAACTTAGCTCTAGCTGCATCAATAGAGTATGGTTCTCCTGCTTGTTTTTTGCAAGCTGCTTTGTATACTAAATGCTTAGCTGCTTCTATCTTAACATCCATTTCAGCTATATACCATTGTAATCCTTGGAATGCTGATAATGGTTTTCCAAATTGCTTTCTTTCTTTCATGTAGTTAACTGCTTCTTCAAAAGCACCTTCTGCTATACCAAGAGCTTGAGCTGCTATACCAATTCTTCCTCCATCAAGAGTCTTCATTGCTATACCAAATCCCTTACCTTCTTTACCAAGTAAGTTTTCTTTTGGTACTATACAGTTTTCCATTACTAATTCAGTAGTTGAAGATGCTCTAATACCCATCTTGTTTTCTAACTTACCTACTGAGAATCCTGGGAATGATTTTTCAACTACAAATGCAGATATTCCTCTAGTTCCTTGGCTCTTATCTGTCATAGCAAATATAATGAAAGTTTCAGCAACTCCACCATTTGTTATGAATATCTTTGAACCATTTAAAATGTAGTTATCTCCATCTAATACAGCTGTTGTTTGTTGTCCAGCAGCATCAGTACCAGCACCTGGTTCAGTTAAACCAAAAGCACCAAGTTTCTTTCCGCTACAAAGATCAGCTAAATATTTTGCCTTTTGTTCTGGAGTACCATTTTCATTAATTACTGATGCACATAATGATGTATGAGCTGAAAGTATAACTCCTGTTGTACCACAAACTTTAGATAATTCTTCTACAGCGATTATATAAGAAAGAACATCTCCGCCTGCTCCACCATTTTCTTTTGCAAATGGAATACCCATCATGCCTAACTTAGCCATCTTTTCAACGTTTTCCATTGGAAATCTTTCTGTTTCATCAATTTCAGCAGCTATTGGCTTAACTTCATTAACTGCAAATTCTCTAACCATTTGTTGTACTAGTTCTTGTTCTCTTGTTAATTTGAAATTCATTTAATTTACCTCCCTATTCCTATTTCACTACTTATTTTGGAAGTTCTTAGCTCTCTTTTCAAGGAAAGCTGTCATACCTTCTTTTTGATCTTCAGTTGCAAAACACTTACCAAAGTCTTCTGCTTCAATTTCTACTGCTCTATCTATATCAACTTGCATTCCTCTGTTTATAGCATCCTTACATAGCTTAACTGCTACTGGTGCATTAGAAGCAATCTTAGTTGCCATAGCCTTTACTTCTTCCATTAAGTTTTCTAATGGAACTACTTTATTAACTAAACCAATTCTTAGTGCTTCATCAGCTTTGATTATGTCACATGTATAGATTAACTCTTTAGCTTTTCCTAGACCTACTATTCTAGCTAATCTTTGAGTTCCTCCAAAACCTGGTGTTATTCCAAGACCAGCTTCTGGTTGACCAAATTTAGCTTTTTCTGAAGCAACTCTTATATCACAAGCCATAGCTAATTCACAGCCACCACCTAATGCGAAGCCTGATATTGCAGCTATAACTGGTTTGTCTAAATTTTCTAATCTTCTGAAGACTTTATTTCCTAAAGCTCCGAATTCTTGACCTTGCTTTTCATCTAAATCTTTCATTTCTGATATGTCTGCACCTGCAACAAATGCCTTGTCTCCAGCACCTGTTAAGATTACAGCATAAACATCCTTATCTTTTTCTAAAGCATCTACAACAGTGTCGATGTCCTTTAAAGTTTCTGAATTAAGCGCATTTAATGCTTTAGGTCTGTTAATTGTTACAATAGCAATATTACCTTCTTTTTCAAGGATAACATTATTTAATTCCATTAGGTTAGCCTCCTTAGAATACTTATTATTTTCTAACTTATTATTACATCAATTACTATAAAATATTATAATATATTTTATCTATAGTTTGTTAATATTATAACAAATATACTTAAAAAATAATTGAAGCAATAAACTCCAATTAACATTATAATACCCGCCATATTTTTTTGCAATATGATTTAGTTGGAATTAACATTATAATAATGTTTTTAATAAATAATATAAATACTTTGATAATTTATTAATTATCTTATTTATTCATATTATAAGATATTATCTCAATTCATTTCTCTTTTTTTCATTAGCTAAATAAATAAGAGTAAGTAAACTCTCACTTAGATGTACATTTTCTACTACAACATCAGCTTCTGTTATTAAATCTACAGGCGCAAAATTCCATATAGCCTTTATACCAAGCCTTACAACTTCATCACACACCTTTTGTGCGTTAATGCTTGGTACACAAATAACAGCTAAATCTATATTGTTTTGAGATACAAATTCACCTAACTTATCTATATCCATTATTTCTGTATCTCGAATCTTAATTCCTACAACCTTAGGATTTGTATCAAAAATAGCAGAAACATCTATACCAAGATTGTGAAAGTTATTGTAATTCGCAATGGCTTGCCCTATATTTCCAGCACCAATTATTATACTTTTATATTCTTTTTCTAACCCTAATATAGCACTTATTTGATTATATAATTCTTTTACATTATATCCATATCCTTGTTGCCCAAAATCACCAAAACAATTTAAATCTTGACGAATTTGTGATGCTGTAAAACCAATCTTTTCTCCTAACTCTTTAGAAGATATTCTATCCACATCATTTTTAAGCAAATCTGAAAGATATCTATAGTATTTCGGTAGTCTTTTAATAACTGCCATAGATATATTTTTTCTCTTGTCCATAAGTCCACCTCATATCTATTTTCTATTAACGAATTATTTACTCATTAAATGTTCAACAAGTATTTTCAGTCCTATTAATATTAAAATAGTCCCACCTAAAATTTCAGCCTTATTTTTAATTAATTCTCCAAGTTTCTTTCCAATTAATACGGCTATAAAGGATAATATCATAGTAGTTATACCAATTATTGCAACAGCACTTACAATCTCAACTTTTAAAAATGCAAAACTTACCCCAACTGCCAATGCATCTATTGATGTTGCTATAGCTAATAATAGAAACTTTTTATTAGTTATACATTCCTTACTATTGTCACTATCACAGGCAATTGATTCATCCTCATCACTTTCAAATGACTCCTTTATCATCTTTGCTCCAATGATAAATAGTAATATAAATGCAACCCAGTGATCTATATTTTCTATATATGATGAAAATTTCACTCCTAATAGCCACCCAATTAATGGCATCAACGCTTGAAAACCACCAAAATACAATCCGGCTTTTAAGGCAATCTTCTTTTCTATTGCCTTATCTGTTTTCAATCCCAAAGTTAATGACACTGCAAAGGCATCCATAGTTAATCCTAATGCAATAAGTATTATTGATATAATATTCATTCAAAACATCCTTCCACATCTTATTATTTTACTACATTTTTTATCTTTTATAAAATATTTTATTGTCAAAATACACTCATATTGTATTTTACTGTTTTCAATACATAAAAAACAAGACCTATGCATAGAAAATATATCTATACACAAGTCTCACAATTAACATAAATCGATGTTTAACATCTCTTATTTGAGTAAATTTAAATACTACATTAGTTTTCATGCTGCTACTTCATGCCTGGAAGTATTCACATCAGACTTGATTATATTTTATTTATTATTCTATGTCAATATTAAAAGTAGAAATTTATCGCTTTTTGTCTATTGGAGTTAAATAAAATATATTTTTAGTAAAATACTTACTCAAAAATAATTTATTGTACAAGCCTTTTGTATAATTGTATAATTTATATTGTTATTTCTCGAAAGGAGCTAAAATTAATGAATACAATAAAATTTATCCAAACCTTCGCAAATCCAGCATTAGATAACTTTTTTATTCTTTTTACCAATCTAGGTGGTGAAACCCTTGGAGTTATATTTGCAATATACTTCTTATGGTTCAAAGATAAAAGGTATGGTTATAAATTAGCCTTCGGTCTATCTTTCTCTTTATTGATAAACAATTTTATTAAAATAATAGTAAATTCACCAAGACCAATAGGAACAAAAGGAATTAGAAGTTTAGCTGTAAACACAGCTACTGGCACTTCATTTCCAAGTGGACATTCCCAAGGAAATGCTGCAACCTTCACATCACTATTTTTGCAATTTAAAACTAAAAAAGTATTGCTTATAAGTATAATAATGATGATCTTAATTCCTATATCAAGACTTTATCTTGGAGTACATTGGCCAATAGACGTTGTTTGTGGTTCCATTTTTGGTATAATTGCAGTTCTTATATCAAATTTCATTTATGAACAAGCTATAAAAAATAATATTCCTTATCTATATCTTATACTATCTATAATTCTATTATTAAGTTTGATATTATTTAGAAGTTCAGATTATATAAAAGCTATTGGTGGATTTATCTCTATCTCCCTAGGCTACTATATTGATACTAAATATATTAAATACAATCCAAACAGCACTTCAAAAAACAATGTTATCAAATTATTCTTAGGTCTTTTTGGTTTATTAATAGTATTATCTCTTTGCTCATTTATAATTCCTAAAGGATACATTCGAGATTTTGTGAAGTATTTTTCACTTGGAATTTGGGCTTCCTGCATTGCTCCATTAATATTTATGAAGCTCAAATTATCAAATTAGCAAACTGCATTTTATAGCTACTATCTCAAATTATCATTTTATTAATAATGTATTGTGTATATATAAATGACAATTGAAAACAAATATAACATAAGAAAATCCGCCTTGGTTTTCGTGTATTTCTTCCATTTCTAAAGGTATTTACAATTTTACTTTGTTATAATTTTCTCAAAGATAATAAAGGTTGGTGAACAAATTTTGAAATTTTAAAATTTCTCCACATTGTTCTACCAACCTTTAATTGGAACACTTCTAAATATATTTATTTTTTCATTCCCTCATAATCTTTTAAAAACTTTTCAATTCCTGCATCTGTAAGTGGATGTTTAATCATTTGCATAATTACACCATAAGGAATTGTAGCTATATCAGAACCAGCCTTTGCACATTCTAATACATGAATTGGATTTCTAACACTTGCTGAAATAATTTCTGTTTCAATTTCATGCATAGAGAATATCTCTACAATATCTTCAATTAATATAATTCCATCACTGCCTATATCATCTAATCTGCCTAGGAATGGACTTACATAAGTAGCTCCAGCTCTTGCTGCTAGTAACGCTTGTAATGCTGAGAAAATTAGAGTTACATTTGTTTTAATTCCTTCCTTGCTAAGAATACTTACTGCTTTTAATCCTTCTTCACACATTGGAATCTTTACTACCATATTCTTATGTATCTTAGCTATTTCACGGGCTTCAACTACCATTTCTTCTGACTTCATGGAGATTACTTCTCCACTTATTGGTCCATCTACTATATCAGTTATTTCTTTTATTACTTCTTTAAAATCTCTACCTTCTTTTGCTATAAGAGATGGATTTGTTGTTACTCCACAAATAACACCTAGGGCGTTTGCTTTTTTAATTTCTTCTACATTAGCTGTATCTACAAATATTTTCATTATATGTATCCTCCTATTTTAGTATATTTTTAACTTCTTCAATAATAGCTGCACTAGTTAATTTATATTTTTCCATTAATTCATCTGGAGTTCCAGACTCTCCAAAAGTATCTTTTATTCCAACCATTTTAATTCTTGTTGGACATTCTTCACATACAACTTGAGATACCATTGCCCCAAGTCCACCTATGATTGAATGTTCTTCAGCTGTAACTATCCCCTTAGTTTCTTTAGCAGCCTTTATAATTAACTCTCTATCTATTGGTTTAATTGTTGATATATTTATAACTCTTGCATTAATTCCTTGAGTTTCTAATACTTTTGAAGCTTCAATAGCTTTTTGAACCATCATTCCTGTTGCAATAATTGCTATATCATTACCTTCTCTTACTTGAACACCTTTACCTATTTTAAATTCATAAGTATCATCAAATATATCTTCTGTATTGCATCTTCCAAATCTTAAATACACAGGTCCATTAAATTCTGCTACTGCCTTAGTTGCAGCCATTGCCTCTCTATGATCTGCTGGCACTATTACAGTCATATTTGGAAGGGAATTCATAAGTGCAATATCTTCAATTGATTGATGTGATCCACCATCTTCACCTACTGTTATTCCTGCATGAGTAGCTGCTATTTTTACATTCATCTTTGGATAACAAATAGAGTTTCTTATAATCTCAAAAGCTCTTCCTGTTGCAAAAACAGCAAATGTACTTGCAAAAGGTATGTTACCTACATTAGCAAAACCTGCTGCCATTCCCATTAAATTTTGTTCAGCAATTCCTGCATTAAAAAATCTATCTTTAAATTCTGACTTAAATCCATTTGTTTTGGTTGACTTTGAAAGATCTGCATCTAGCACCACTACTTTTTCATTTTCTCGACCAAGTTCAACCAAAGCCATACCATATGATTCTCTTGTAGCCTTACCCATTTCTTTATTCCTCCTAGCTTTTCCTTGTACCATTAACTTATACATACTTGCTTATGATTTTCATAGAATTCCGTCAACATAATCTATATCAATAAGTTCTCTGAATACTATTTCATTATTTCTTCTATTGCTTTCTCTTTTTCTTCTTTATTTGGTGCTTGCCCATGCCATCCTGCATTGTTTTCCATAAAGCTTACTCCACTGCCTTTTACAGTCTTTGCAACAATTACAGTTGGTTTTCCTGCACATTTATCTGCTGCTAAAAATGCTTTATTAATCTTTTCAAAGTCATTTCCATCCTCACAGTAAACTACATTCCATCCAAAACTCTCAAACTTTTTATCTAGTGGGGCAATTCCCATTACTTCCTCATTTGGTCCATCAATTTGAAGTCCATTATTATCTATAATTGCAACTAAATTATCTAACTTATAATGTGCTGCTGCCATGGAAGCTTCCCAAACCAATCCTTCTTGAAGTTCTCCATCTCCCAAAAGTACATATACTTTTGCTTTATTATTTTGAGTTTTAAGTCCTAAACTCATACCTACTGCATTGGATATTCCTTGTCCAAGTGATCCTGTTGATACATCAACCCCTGGTATGTGCTTTGCATCAGGATGCCCTTGAAGTAATGATCCTGTTTTTCTAAGATTACTTAATTCATCTTTTTGAAAAAATCCTTTTTCAGCTAGTACTGCATAAAGTGCTGGAGCAGCATGCCCTTTACTTAAAACAAATCTATCTCTACTTAAATCCTTTGGATTCTCAACATTTACATTCATCTTTTCATAATATAAATAAGTAATTATATCTGCACAAGATAATGAACCACCTGGATGCCCTGACTTAGCTTCATAAATCATTTCAATAATGTTTTTTTTGATTTCTTTTGATTTAGAAATCAATTCTTGCTTATTCATACATTCACCAACCTATCTATTGTTTTTATAACAAATATACTTTTCTCTAAATTAATTTTGTTTATGTTTATCCCAAAGCATTTTTAAATTTTTCATCCATAAACACTTTTGTATTTTTAATTACTTCTTTCCAATCATCATTGCCTACATACCAAAATTCAGCTGTAAACTTTCTTGCCCCAAGTTCCCAAGATTTTTTGATTATTTCTTCAAAATCCACATGACCTGTTCCAAAAGTAATTTCTCTAAATTTGCCTGGAACTGTTTCCTTTAAATGCACAGCAGCTATATGTCCTCTTCCAGTTTCAAAATCATCTATTGGATTTTCACCATTAGCTAAAGTTGCATTAGTAACATTGCCACAATCAGGATAAACTTGAAGATATGGCGAATTCACTTGCTTAACAAACGTCATAGCCTTTTCAACTGTATTCATAAATTCTGTTTCCATTGTTTCAAAAGCCAGGATGACTCCTTTTTTTGCAGCTATTTCCACAGATTTTTTTAGGTTATCTTCAAAATACTTTCTTGTTTGCTCAGTCCCTTGCTCATAATAAACATCATATCCTGCTATTTGAATTATCCTAATGCCTAAATCATCAGCAAAGTTAATTGCCTTTTCCATTATCTCCATTCCTCTATTTCTAGTGGCTTCATCTAGGCTTCCTAATGGATATTTTCTATGTCCACTAAGGCACATAGTTCTAATCTCTACACCACATTTAAACATTAGCTCTACGAGGTCTTTTCTTTCTTCTTTTGACATATCAAGTCTTGATAACTTTTCATCAGTCTCATCTATACTTATCTCTACTGCATCAAAACCGCATTCTTTAGCACATTGCAACTTTTCTTCCCATGATAAAAAATTCGGCATAGATTTTTCATATAATGCTAATGTATATTCCTTCATAAAATCACCTGCTTTGTAATATTATTTTTATTATAATTGACCGTAGTATGCGTTAGGACCATGTTTTCTCATAAAATGCTTGTCCATTAATTCTTGTGGCATTGTTTTAACTGCATGATTTGTTAAAACTTCTGTATTCCATGCCATCATAGCAATTTCTTCTAAAACCACAGCATTATGAACTGCTTCGTTTGCATCTTTTCCCCAAGTGAAGGGTCCATGATTTTTTACTACCACAGCTGGAACATAGTTTGGATTTAACTTTTCAAAAGCTTCAACTATAACAGATCCTGTATTATATTCATAATTAGATTTTATTTCATCTACTGTCATATCTCTTGTACAAGGAATTTCATTATAAAAATAATCTGCCTGTGTTGTACCATATGCCTTAATTCCTCTTCCTGATTGAGCAAATATAGTGGCCCATCTAGAATGTGTATGTACTATTCCTCCTATTTCCGAGAAATGATTATATAGGTTTACATGTGTTGGTGTATCTGAGGATGGTTTATATTTTCCTTCAACAACATTTCCTTTTAGATCCACAACCACCATATCTTCTGGACTCATCTTTTCATAATCAACACCAGATGGTTTAATAACTATTAATCCCAATTCTCTATCTATTGCAGAAACATTACCCCACGTAAATGTCACCAAATTATATTTTGTTAAAAGCATGTTCGCCTCATAAACTTGTTTTTTTAAATCTTCTAACATAACAATTCCCCCCATCCATAAACCTTGAGCATGGATTCTTATATACAATCCATGCCCTTAAGTTCCATATAAATATTAAATTATTAGATTACTATTATTTATTCAGTTACAAAATATACAGCTGCTTCATTCTTTGTATGATTAGCTGAGACAATTAAATCACAATCCTCTAAATTGATAACTGAAACATTGGCTGGGCCAACACCTTTCTCAATAATTGTTTCTTGGCATTTTCCATCAACCCACTGTATATAAAACAATTCAGCCTCTACACGTCTCACACCACCAACAAAACTTGGTACACCACAAAGTGTTGTGCCTACTAAGGTATGTGCAAAGTCAATTTCATATGGGTAAGTATAGATTTCCGTATACTTGCCATCAATAAGCTTGTAGATTTTCATTGTATTTCCATGGAATGGCTCTATGGTCATTAATTCATCTACACCATCACTATCTAAATCACACCAAGCAACTTCACTAATATTACCTTCTAACAATTGATTAACTTGCCATTCTCCATCCTTACTTGGAATTACTTCAAATACGCCTTGGTCACACCCAAAAGTACCTCTAGGTTTACCATCCACCATATGACGAATATATCCATGATTTTTAAACAAACCTTTTTTAAGAACTTTAAAATCTAAACCATCAGTTAATACTTCTGGTAACTTAGCATAGTATATAGTTCCTGGATGACTCCAATCATCTTTTGAAGCTTTAACATCAGCTATAGTAGCTCCAATAAAATATACTTCTCCATCAACATCCCATACATCAAAGCGATGTAAATAAGGTAATTTAACAACTGTTTCAACAACCCATTCCCCAT
This sequence comes from Clostridium sp. TW13, assembly GCF_024345225.1. Lineage (NCBI taxonomy): Bacteria > Bacillati > Bacillota > Clostridia > Eubacteriales > Clostridiaceae > Inconstantimicrobium > Inconstantimicrobium mannanitabidum. The sequence goes on along the minus strand of NZ_BROD01000001.1, from coordinate 75,591 downwards.
CTACTAAATGTCCCCAAACTAAACGAGCATCACTTGGACTTTCTTTTAAATAGAAGTCTCTAACAGCCAAGAATTCATTTTTACGATTTGGAATAGGAATAATTGACATACATCCCCCACCATTATCCCAAACTGTTTGACGATGATTGAAATCTTTACCACTATATGCATAGCAAGGGTATCCTTTTTCTTCAGAGGCTACTAATAAATTAAGTTCTCCATCTATCTCTATAGAACTTGCTGCATATGCACGATACATTTCGTCTAAGTGCTTTTTTATAATTTTCATATTCCATCCCCTCAAATCACATTAGCTATATTAATTATTTTTTATTTACTACGTTTGCCATAACCTTTTCTTCAATTTCTTGCTCAGATAAAACATTCTTTAATCCAATTACTACAGTTCCTGAATCTTCAGCTCTCTTGAAATTTGATTTTAAAACTTCTGAACAAAATACTACATCAAAAGTTGATGCTTGACTCTTAGCTTCTCCTACACTGCTATGTTGAATTGATACATCTATTCCTAACTTCTTAAAAACTTTAGTTATTTTCATCTTAATTATTTGACTTGAACCCATTCCACTACCACATGCTGCTAATACTTTTAACATAATAAATACACATCCTTTTAATTTTATTTTTATACTCTATTTTTAGAATGGTGCAATTAAACTTAAATACTATTTGATTAATTGCACCTAAGAAATTATCTTTTATGCTTTTTCAGTTTCACTTATATATTCTTCATAATCTTCCGCTATCTTAAAATAGCCCTTCTTATTCTTGAAATATTGAATTTGTGGTATTGCCAATAAAGCTACTAACACAATTCCAAAACCTACGTATTGGAAGTTCTTCATTAACACACCAATTACTGGCCAAACTGTATCGAAGTCAAAGTTTCCATGCCATCCACCAAATTTAGCTAATCCAAAGAAGTATGCTGCGAAAGCTCCTCCTAGTACTTGAATTATTCCAGATACAAAAGGAATTATACAAGCTGCTCTTAAACCACCTTTTTTGTTTGCATATACTGCAAATGTTGCATTATCAAAGAATACTGGTACGAATCCTGTTATGATTAATACTGGACTCTTAAATACTACTAATCCTATAATTGATATAAATTGTCCTAATGCTCCAAATAAGAAACCTATTGTTACTGCATTAGCATGACCAAATCCATATGTTGCTGCACAGTCTACTGCTGGCATTGATCCTGGTAAAATCTTGTTTGAGATACCTTGGAATGATTCTGTAAGTTCTGAAACGAACATCTTAACACCAAGTTGTAATATACTTAAATAAACTGCGAAGTTTAATGATTTTTCCACTATATAGAACACGAAATTTGTATCTGCTGCAAAACCAGTTTTGTCTATTTGATGTAATAGGTCTGGTCCTAGTATACCCATAATTGATCCAAAGAATAACATCATTAATATACCTGTAGCAACTACGTTATCATTGAATATTGATAAAAATCCTGGTAACTTTAAATGTTCAATTGATTTTTCTTTATTACCTATTTTTCCTGCAATTTTGTCTGTAAGCCAGATTCCAAACATTTGTTGGTGACCAACTGCAAATCCACCACCTTCAGTTAACTCTTGAGTTGCTTCAACTGTAAGATTTGCTGATACTGCCCAGTAAGCTCCTAATAATAATCCAAGCATAATTACAATTTGAGTATCTACTAAGTTAGGGAAACAGAATAATACTAACCATAAAGCTGTTGATGATTGTTGAACCATAATATGTCCTGTAATAAACACTGTTCTTATCTTAGTTTGCTTTCTAAATAACACTAAAACTATGTTGAACATAAATGCTATTAATAAAACTATCATCATAAGTGAGAAGGATCTTCCAACCCCCTCTATAGCCTTCTGCGCTGCCGTCTGTCCAAAATAAGGATCTATAACTGCTGCTGTCAAATTAAAACGATCTTTCAACCCTGCTAATATTGGACGGAAGTTTGTTACAAGCCCACTAGCTGCAACATTTAGGATTAAATAACCAACTGTTGCTTTTATGAAACCTGCTATAGCTTCATAAATTGGACGTTTTAATAATAAATATCCGATAAGTACTATAAAACCTATAAAGAACGCTGGCTTTGTTAATATATTAACCTGGAAAAACTTCCATACATCAATTAATATTTCCATTATAAATTCCCCCTATGCTTTTTTATCTGATTTTGTTCATTCCCTCTTTAAAAATATTTTACTTAAATACCGTGTTAAACATCTTATTAAATTATTTTGCTAATTCTTTAGCAATTGCTTCTAAATCCTCTTTGCTATTTGCTTCTAATAACTTATCAACCACAGCCTCATCTTCTATTACTCCTACCAAGTTTGATAAGTTTTCTAAATGTTTGTTGCTATCTGTTGAAGCTAATACAAAGAATAATCTTGCATCTTGATCTGGGTCATCACTAAAATGAACTGGTTTTTTAGTTTGCATAAAGCATACTGCTGTTTCATTAACTCCAACCACACCTTCTTGAGCATGTGGTATGCAAATATTAGGTGCTATAACTATGTATGGTCCAAACTTTTTCACATTAGCAATTATTGCTCCTACATAATCATCTGTTATTGATCCATCTTCAATTAAAGGTCTACAAGAAGCAGCAATTGCATCTTCCCAAGTATCAAAACCTTCATGGAATGAATATCTTTTTTTATCAATTAGTTCTTGTAACATAGTCTCTTCCCCTTTTACCTTTTATTGAGGGTTAGGCATTAGGCTAACCCTCTATTGATTTTATAAGAATGATGTATATGGTGTATTAATTTCATTTGTAAAGCAATCTTCAAATCCTCTTGGATAATGATATTCTCTCTTATTGCTATCCTCTGGGAATGTGAATTTTCCGCCTACTTGCCATATGAATGGATTAAATTTATATTGTAATCTATCTTTTCTCATATCAAATAGTTCTAATATTTCTTTTGTATCAGCTTGGAAGTTTGACCAAATATCATGATGGAATGGGATAACTACTTTTGTATTTAAGGATTCTGCCATTCTTAAGATATCTACTGATGTCATCTTATCAGTGATTCCTCTTGGGTTTTCTCCATAAGATCCTAAAGCCACATCTATTTTGTAGTCGTTTCCATGTTTAGCATAATAATTTGAATAATGTGAATCTCCACTATGATATAGATTTCCACCTGGAGTTTTTATTAAGTAGTTTACTGCCTTAATATCCATATCTATTGGCATTGTTCCTCTTATGTCACCAGTTGGTGGTTCTGTAATCAAAGCTGTTCTATCGAATGATTCTAAAGCTACAATTTCAATGTCTTTAACTTTTATTGTATCTCCTGGCTTAACAACTATGCATCTTTCTTTTGGAACTCCCCATCCTACCCATTTATCTACACATGCTTGAGGTCCTATAAATGGTACACTTGGATCACAATTTTGAATAACTGCAGCTGCAACGTTTACATCAATGTGATCATTGTGGTCATGTGTTGATAAAACTGCATCTATTTGTTTTATTCCAAATGGATCTAATACAAAAGGTGCTACTCTTAGGTTTGGTTGAAGCTTTTTACCACCGCACATTCTAGCCATTTGATGTTGTGGATTCATATATGGATTAGACCTTGTATTTTTTCCACTTCCGCACCAAAAATCTATACAGATATTTGTTCCACCTTCACTTTTAACCCATATTCCTGTACATCCTAACCACCACATTGAGAAATTTCCTGGTTTCACTTGTTCTTCTTCTATTTCTTCATTTAACCAAGTACCCCATTCTGGAAAAGTTTTAAGTACCCATGATTCTCTTGTAATTTTTTCTACTTGTGACATTTTTAATTCCTCCTCAAAACTCTTTTTATTTTTTACTTTGAATAAATATATTCATTTCATTATTTTTTCTTTTTAAGATAACTTTAACATTTATGTTCATTTTAACATTTATATGTTCTTTTCGAACTTTGTGTTTGTTTTGTTTGAACTTTTAGTTTGTTTATGTCTTTATAATACATTAATAGTTCAAATAATTCAAGTACTTTTTGAATTATTTTTATCATTTTTATTTTTTTATTATTTTTTGCATGTTCTATTTGAATTTTTTGAACGTTTGTAGTATTATCATATTGTAACAGTATTAAAATTAATTTATATAATCAAATTAAGATATTACTATTTACTGACTATTTTAAATGTATATATCAATAAACTTGGTATATATTTATTTAGAGAAAAGAGATTTATCTAATAATAAAAATGAAATTAGAAAGTATATTATTTCTTTAATCTAAAAATTCATCAATATATAACAAAAATCAAAATCTAAATTAAAGGTGATGATTGATATGAAAAAAACTCAAAGTATAGTTTCAAAAAGACGAGAAAGAATTTTAAGTTATCTAAAGACAAATGAATCAATAAATACTAATGATTTAGCTGAAATGTTAGAAATCTCACCACTTACGTTAAGACGAGATCTTCAAGCTTTAGAGGATGAAGGTTTAATTGAAAGATATTACGGTGGTGCTAGATTAGTAAACCCTTCTGATGATTATTCTGCATATATAAATGAACATATTAAAAGTGAAGATGCTGATTTAATACTTACAAATAAAAGGCAGGCTATTGCAAAATATGCCGCTAGTTTAATTCAAGATGGAGATACTGTATTTTTAAACTCTAGTTCTACAGCTCTTTTAATATTAGAATACCTTGAAGATAAACGAGTATATATTGTAACCAATAATGGTAAGGCACTTAATTCAACTATCGGTCCCAATATTGAACTAGTATTAACAGGGGGCCAAGTTTATGAGAGAAAACAATCCTTAGTTGGAGAATTTGCTACTTATATTCTTTCAAAAGTAACTGCTGATAAGTGTTTCTTAGGGGTCAGTGGAATTGCAGCTGATTCTGGTATCAGTACTTCTGTACTCCAAGAAACTTTAATAAATCACGAAATGATAAATCGATGTAATGGTGAAATATATGTATTAGCAGATAGTTCAAAAGTAGGCAGACATCATAATTTTTCTAGTGGCGATATAAATGAAATTACTCATTTAATTACAGATTCTGATATAAGCGAAACTGAAGCAACAGACCTAGAAAACAAAGGGGTAAAAGTAATATCAGTAAATTATTCATCTACTGAAAACTAAATGAAACAACTAAAAAGTTCTCTATAAAATGATCATTTATAGAGAACTTTTATTATTTACAATATTATTTCTTTAATATTCTCATTGCATTTAATAAAGCAATTAATGCAACTCCTACATCTCCAAAAACTGCTTCCCACATGTTTCCTAACCCTATTGCTACCAATATAAGAATTAGTAATTTAATTGATAAAGCAAACACTATATTCTGCCACACTATTCTGCTAGTTTTTCTAGCAACTTTTATTGCATCACCTATCTTTGAAGGTTCATCTGTCATTATTACTACATCTGCTGCTTCTATTGCTGCATCTGATCCTATGCCTCCCATAGCAATTCCAACATCCGCTCTTGCAAGTACTGGGGCATCATTTATTCCATCACCCACAAATACTATACTTGATTTTTTATTTTTACCAGCAAAAAAACCTTCTAATTTTTCAACTTTATCACCAGGTAATAATTCACTATAGATTTCATCTACACCTATTTCATTACCTATAATGTTAGCAACATTTGAATTATCTCCAGTTAACATAACAGTTTTTTCTACTCCTAAAGATTTTAATGTTTTCATAGCCTCTTTAGAATCTTCTTTAATTTCATCTGATATTAAAATATACCCTGCATACTTCTTATCTACTGCAACATAAACTATAGTTCCTGGTAACTTAGCTTCATTGAACTGTATATTAAAATCATCCATAAGCTTTTTATTACCCACTAAAATTTCTTTATTATCTAATGATATTTTTATACCATGTCCTGAAATTTCTTCATATCCAGAAATCTTAGTTTTATCTATTTCTTTATTGTATCTAGCAAGAATTGATAACCCAATAGGATGTGTAGAATAGCTTTCTGCAAAAGCAGCATATTCTAATAATTGCTCTTTAGTGATACCTTCTTGTGAATTTATTTCTGTAACTTTAAAAACACCCTTAGTCAAAGTTCCTGTTTTATCAAAAACTATAGTTTCAACATTTTTTAAAGCTTCTAAATAATTTCCACCTTTTATCAAAATTCCTTTTTTAGCTGCTGCTCCAATTCCTCCAAAGAAACCTAAAGGAATTGATATTACCAAGGCACAAGGACAAGACACAACTAAGAAAGATAAAGCTCTATATACCCAAACTGAGAAAGTAGCATCTTTAATTACAAGTGGTGGTACTATCGCTAATATTAGTGCAGTAAATACTACTGCTGGTGTATAGTATTTTGCAAACTTTGTTACAAACTTTTCTGTATCAGCTTTCTTATTTCCAGCATTCTCTACTAGATTTAATATCTTTGCTACAGTAGATTCTCCAAAACTTTTAGCAACTTTTATTCTTAATACTCCATTTTTGCTTATACATCCTGATAAAATTTCCTCACCTATCACTGCATCCTTAGGTAAAGATTCTCCTGTTAATGCAGAAGTATCAAGTACTCCTTCTCCTGATACAAGGATACCATCAAGTGGGACTCTTTCTCCTGGCTTTACTATAATTTCTTCGCCTATTTTTACAGTCTCTGGTGATACCTTAACTTCTGTATTATTTCGTACAACATTTGCATAGTCAGGTCTTATATCCATCAGACTTTTAATTGATTTTCTTGATTTGTTAACAGCTCTATCTTGGAACATTTCACCTACTTGATAGAATATCATAACAGCTACTGCTTCTGGAAATTGCTTAATCGCAAATGCTCCAATTGTAGCTACTGACATTAAGAAATTTTCATCAAAAATTTCTCCCTTTAATATATTCTTAAATGCTCTTAATACTACTTCTCCACCAATTAGTAAATAAGCTACTAAATACAATATTAATTCAGGTATAAAATCTAATTTAAGCACAAGTCCTAAAATATAAAAAACTATACCTATTGAAAATTTGATTATTTCCTTCTTACCAAACTCTTCTTCATCACCATGCTCATGAGAATGAGAATGGGAGTTTTCATAAACTTCATTATGGTGATGATGCTTACCGTCACAACTACATGCATCATTACAATTATTCTGATGCTGATGTCCATTATTACCACCAACTTTAAGTGTAGCCTTTTCACTAACTTTAACATCTGGTTCTAATCTATTAATTATCTGTTTTGATTTATTTATAACTTGGTCTTTATTCTTTTCATCAATAAGCTCTACCACTAATGTTTTTGTAGAAAAATTCATTGTAGCTTCCTTTACTTCTTCAAGCTTATTAACCCTATCTTCTATCTTCGCTGCACATCCTGCACAATCTAGTCCATCTAAATACAATTGAACTTCTTTCACTAACAAACACCGCCCTTTTCCCAATCTATTCTTTACTCTTGAACGTGATTTAAACCTTCATTGAAGATGTGTATAACATGTTCATCACACAATGAATAATAAACTACTTTTCCATCTCTTCTATACTTAACTAATCTTGCACTCTTTAATACTCTAAGTTGATGTGAAACTGCTGATTGAGTCATGTTTAATAAATTAGCTATATCACAAACACACATTTCACTTTCAAACAATGCACATAATATCTTAACTCTTGTAGTATCACCAAAAACTTTAAATAATTCAGCTAGATCGTATAAAGTTTCCTCTTGAGGTAAACAAGCTTTAACTTTTTTTAATACCTCTTCATGTATACAATCAATTGAACACTTTTCTATATTGTTATCAGCCATAATTTCATCCTCCTTCATATGAACAACTATTCATATGTTCATGCGTTAATTATATTATCTTTTCCCTCATTTGGCAATAGTATTAAGAGAATTTAATGATTTTACATTTTCACTACTTAATTTTTACGAGTTTATTTTATTAGGCATCTGAAAATAAATAACAAGTCCAAATTAAAATCATCCAGTTAACTATATATTCTATTTAACTATTACTTGCATATATATAAAGATGTATATAGAAGTGTTCCCTCTAAATGTTGGTAAAAAAATATCGAATTTTTGTAGTTTGTCCAACAGCATTATTAATGAAACTCCTATTCCTAGCGTCCTAGGAGTAAGCAACTCGCGCAAAAGACAAGCTTTTGGCTCTCTGCTTATGGGATAGTTCTATACAAGTAGTAGACATCTTATACTTCGAACTATCTATATATCAAAAAAATGAGAAAACCAAATAATTATGATTTTCTCATTATCAATATGTGTCATACATTTTCTTCACTATTTATCCTCATTTTTTTTATGAATATCTTCAATATTATCTTTTTCAATATAATCCTTTTGGTCTTGCTCTTTTAGCTTGAAAAATTCTTCTTCAGCTTTAGAAGATACTGAAAGTAATACCGCTATAATAGTTACTAATATAATAATTAATAGAACTATTGATATTATTACAAAACCCATAAACTTTACTCCTAAAATAATACTCTTCAATTTATCATATTCAAAATGGGTTATAGTGGTTCTAAATTAATTTAAGGCATCTGAAAATAAATAACAATTCCAAATAGATTATTATATAAACCTATGTACTTTTAAATATCTAAATTTTCTTTAGTTAAATTGTACAGAATTTGTCTGGATTCTGTTTCTTTATCTTCTGGCACAAGAACTAGCACATAATCTCCTGCTTTTATTACAGTGTCCCCTTTAGGTGTTATTTCTTTGTTTCCTCTGGTTATAGCCACTATTAAACTTTCCTTTGACCAATTAAAATCTTTTACATACTTACCTTCTAACTTTGAACCATAGCACACTGGCATTTCTATCAATACTTTATGAATTGAAGCTCTCTTAAGTTCTTTAGGCACAAGATTCTTCTTTCTTAAAAAGCTTGTCAATAAAGACTCATATACTGGCTCACTATTCATTAGATTTGCAACAATATAAGCAGTTATTGATACAATAGTTAATGATAACATATGTGTAAAAGAGCCTGTCATCTCAAGAATCAAGATTATTCCTGTAATAGGTGCTCTAACTATAGCTGTAAAATATCCTACCATTCCAAATATTATAAAGTTATTCACATATGCAGGATCAAATCCTAAGAAATTTGTTAATATACTAACATAAATTGCTCCTATAAGTGCGCCTATAACTAATAGAGGAAAGAAAATCCCTCCAGGAGCACCAGATCCAAAACTTATCATAGAAAAGATAAACTTAACTATCAATATGATAACAATCATCTTTAACGTATAACTTACATCAATCATAGATTCTATCAAACTATGACCACCACCTAAAACCTCAGGCAAAGTCAATCCTAAAGCTACTGCACATAGAAATGGTATTATCATTCTAAATTCAGGCTTCAACCATTTCTGATTTGCATAAAGTTTTTGTGACAATAATAAAATCTTATTATAAAAAACACCTGCTAACCCTAAAATTATTCCTAATAAAATAATTAGCCCATAATACTGTAGTGGCACAGCTTGCACTCTCCCAAAAGTAAAAACTGGCTTTAAACCAAAAACTTCTTTTGATACAAAATCAGAAACTACTGCCGAACTCATAGCTGCTAATAGCACTGATGGAGAGAAGCTCTTATGTACTTCCTCTAAGGCAAACATAGTTCCTGCAAAAGGTGCATTAAATGCTGCTGCAAGTCCTGCACTAGCTCCACTAGTCATCAATAACTTTTCTTCCACCTTTATTCTTTTAAATACTCTGGATACACCTTTTCCAACACAGGCTCCTAGCTGAACTGATGGACCTTCTCTTCCTAAAGATAATCCAGTTCCTATAGATATAACTCCACCAATAAACTTTCCAAGAACTGTCCTTAACCAATCCATTTCAAAATATCCTGATAGCTCTCCCTCTACTTGAGGTATTCCACTACCACTTATCATAGGATTTCTCTTTACCATTATTCCTACAATATAAGCTAATACTGCGGCTATGATTGCCCATATCAGAATCTTTACTACGCTTCCAGATATAAATAAATATAATTTCTTAGAATAGCTTTCAGCATATTGTAATATTAGTCTATAAGCTACTGTTACTAAGCCTGCAAAGAATCCAACTATTATTGCTTCTAAAAGCAATCTTACTTGAAAGTTATTCAAAAAAATCAGCGTATCATAAGTATTTTTTCGTTTTTGATTCATTATCTTTTACCTCCATCCTTGTTGTCTAATATATTATACCACTTTAATGCTCTCAAAATATTATTAATCTAACGAGTTAATTACTTATTTAATTCATAACTAATTTATATAAAAATAGAATATTTTAACTCAACCTCCAAAGTGATATAATGTAATAGTTAAACGAATAAATTCTATATGGAGGGTTATTTATGAGCAAAATACTTGTATCAGGTTTGATAAATATTGAAACCACAGTGAAAATCCCCAATTTCCCACTAGAATATAATCCAATACACTACTCATTCTTCGGTGTAAACTCAGGAGTATCTGGAGTTGGTATGAACATTTCAAAGGCATTAACTGTATTGGGTGATTCAGTTAATATCCTATCTATGGTGGGAAAAGATTTTGAAGGAGAGAGAGCAATCAGCACCCTAAGAAATCTTGGTGTAAATACTGATTTTGTAGAAAATAAATTGAAGACAACACCTGAAAGTGTAATACTATACGACGAAAATGGCAGGAGGCAAATCCATTGTGATTTAAAAGACATTCAGGATACTTCATATGATGAATCTTTATTTAAAGAAGCTATGAATAAATGCTCAACAATAATTCTTTGTAACATTAATTTTTCTAGACCTTTCTTAAAGATAGCAAGAGAGCAAGGGAAAATAGTTGCTACTGATGTACACGTTCTATCTAATATTCACGATGAGTACAATAGTGATTTTATGAAATACTCTAATATATTGTTTTTAAGTGATGAAAACATAAATGAACCAGTAGAAGACTTTGTAAAAAAAATCAGTGAAGAATATGATAATGAAATTATAGTTGTAGGCTTAGGTGCTAAAGGTGCACTTATGTACGTTAAAGAAGATAACTTTATAGGCAGATTTAAAGCTATAAATACAAGAAAGATTGTTAGTACCATTGGTGCAGGGGATTCTTTATTTTCTTCATTTATACATTATTATGATAAAACAAAAAATCCTTATGAATCATTGCAAAAAGCTATTTTATTTGCTTCATACAAAATCGGAGTAGCTGGAGCTGCAGATGGTTTTGCCACTGAAGAGCACTTAGAAGAGTTATATAAACAGCATAAAAATGATTTTTAAGGTTAATCACTATCAAAAATATTATGATATAATTTATATATAATCTTATAAATTTAATTCATCAAAAGTGAAGCTATAAATAAATAAGTAAGCAATAATTAACTAATAAGAAGTAAAAGAGATTAATTAAAATAATTAAAGCTTATATATAATCTTACTTTTATATAAAAGGGAGTTCTGTTGTATGCATTATGTCTATATTCTTTGTTGCTCTGATAAAACCTTATATACAGGTTGGACAACTGATTTAACTAAACGGCTAAAAACTCATAATTCAGGCAAAGGTGCTAAGTATACTCGTTGTAGACTTCCAGTTGAGTTAGCTTATTATGAAGAATTTGAGGACAAGTCTTCTGCATTAAAAAGAGAATATGGCATTAAACAATTAAGTAGGGCTGAAAAACTTAAATTAATATGTCAAAAGGATTTATAAAAGAAATAAGAGGAGCATTAAGCTCCTCTTATTTCTTTTATATACCCTATTAATCAGCCAAGTTTAATATAGAATCATCTTCATTAAAAGTATTCACATTATATAAAAATAACACATCAGTTATACCATTAGTCTTTATTAACTCCTTAACATTGTCCATGTAGTATCTTAAATCCACTACATATATCTCTCCATAATTAGCAGTTAAAAATGGTAGCAAACTATTAGCGTATGAATCTTTTATTAAAAGTAATTTCTTAGTTGGATCAGCCATTGATTTTACTGATATAAGAGAATGATTACCACCTGTAAAAACTTGATATTGATCTTTTATATCTAAGCTAGCATTACTATAAAGACTGGCAACCTTCTTTCTCTCATCAACATAATTAACAACCACTTCTCCATCTTGTTTAGGTAAATATACATTAATACTATCTGGTGTTCCTTTACCCACTCCTACTTTAGTATATAAACTTCCGTAAAAACTGTTAGATACTCTTTCAATTTTATAATCATTTATGGATTTAGGAGTCAATTTAAGTTGTCTACACATTTCTACATATGCAATATAGGCACCCTCTGTTGTCCAGTGATGGTCTGTCTTATAATATATATATCTATCCTTATTTTTATTTAAAGCATCATAGACATTAACAAATTGTATATCTTTGTTCAGCTTTTCTTTAACTTGATTTAAATACTCAAGTTCATCATCTACTGGAGCATTTTGAGGTAACTTATCCTGCCATATCTTTGTAGCTGTTGGCACCAACATAACTGAGGTTTTTAATGATTTATTTTGGCTAGCAAACTGATTTATTGCATCAAGTTTTGATTTTAATTCTTGAGCTGAACCCTTTTGAAAATCCTCAATTAAATAATCATCTTTTCCAATAAAAACACCATTACTTTCATTTTTCCCTGTTGATAATTCTAGTTTAGTCTTAAGATTTACAAAGAAACTTCTACCTGGAAATTGATCTGCTATATAGCTACTGTACTCACTTGAAAATTCCCCATTTAACAATTTAGTCAATGAAAATTCAGGCTTTTGTTGCAAACTTCTATTTTCTTGCTCTGATATTTTGTTATCAGTTTTCACTAAATTAATTATTGATAATGTGCCAATAAATATAACGCAAACTATACTTATTAATACTCCGTATGCCTTTTTATCTCTTTCTCTTCTCTCTTTGACACTTTTTTTTCTTTTCTTCTTCACTTGCTCCACCTCATATATTTCTGCTACTACCGCATCTGCAAAACCTGCTTCCTTGTCTAACTAAAAATATCTGTCGCATATCTAGACTTGTTATTTATTTTCAGATGCCTAAAACTTAAAGTATAGGAACGGTGTGTAACTCTCACTTACTAAATACGCTGTTGAAATAGTTAAAATTCCTATACAAAGTACAACAACAATAAGTGCTCCTGGGAATTTACCCTTCTCTTTTAAAATCCTAATTATATTTTTTATAAGAGGAGTAGCACATATTATAGCTAAAATCAGAATGATTACATTAGTTTGCATTATATATCTAGCATAATTATCAATAAGTGGTCTTCCTGCAAAACCAAACATCGTCTTAATGTAAGATACTGCTTCTCCTAATTTTGAGGTATCAAAAAATACCCAACCTATTACAACTAAAATCATGGTGTATATATTCTGTATAAATCTTGGTAGCTTATCTAGTACCTTAAGTAAAAATAATTTTTCAATAGAAATTAAAACTCCAAAGTACACTCCCCATATTATAAAATTCCAACTAGCACCATGCCATAAACCAGTGGTAAACCAGACAATAAATATATTTCTGAATTGAATAAGCATTCCTCTTCTATTTCCACCAAGTGGTATGTATATATAGTCTCTAAACCACGAACTCAAAGATATATGCCATCTTCTCCAAAACTCTGTAATACTTTTTGATATATAAGGATAGTTAAAGTTCTCCTTAAACTCAAAGCCTAACATATTTGCTACACCTATAGCCATATCTGAATAACCACTAAAATCAAAATAAATTTGTAACGTAAAAGCTATGATTCCTATCCATGCAGATAGCACGGATATTTCACCTACAGATGTAGCTTTTATTTGCGTCCAGATAAGCCCTATATTATTAGCTAAGATCATCTTTTTACCAAGACCTAATATAAATCTCTCTAATCCAACCCCTACATTGCTTATGTTTATCTCTCTCTCGGATAATTGTGATGCTATGTAGTTATACTGAACTATTGGTCCTGAAGTTATCTGAGGGAACATGGCTATATATGTTGCAAAATTAATAATATTCTTCTGAGGCTTTGCCTTATCCATATAAACATCTGCAATATAAGATATAAGTTGAAAAGTATAAAAAGAAATTCCTAAAGGCAATGGTAAACTTTTTATCTTCAAACTTGTGTGAAATATACCATTAATATTATCAATTAAAAATCCATAATACTTAAAGAAAAACAATACACTCAGATTTATCACTAGTATTGTAACAAATATAAATCTGCTTTTTTCCTTTTGATGTCTAGTTTTCTCTATAAGTAATGCTCCTAAATAATCTATTATTAATGAAGCTAACATTAAAAGTATGTATACAGGTTCTCCCCATCCATAAAAAATCAAACTCATTACTAATATAATAAAATTTTTAATTTTTTTAGGTGCTATAAAATATAAAATTAACGTCACCGGCAAAAACATATATATAAATATCAAGCTACTAAAAACCAAATTAATCACTCCAACCTAAGTTTCTTTTATTATTCGACATCTTCAAAAAATAAGTAAAATCATCTAACTTAAAAAATCTTATTAACGGATTCCTCTATTTTTTGTACATCCTTTGATATAATCAAAATTATATATTGATTCTTTTCTTCTAAAACATGTTTAGATATTATTTTATATTCTTCTGGTCTATAAGATTTAAAACTATCAGATTGTTTATCAATCCTTTTTTGTATCTTACTTTTTAAGTCTTTCATATCACCTTTTGATTTGGCTTTAATTATAAGAATTTCATTTGACTCCATATTATTTTTGGGTGCATACAAAACAAAATCCTCTACTTCACTCTTATTTATATAATATAATTTTCTTAACTTTGAACTATCTCCCTTATCCATCACTTTTACATCTGTATTACTTACCACACTTGCATTTATCTGCGAAATGCTAACATCTTTTTGTTTTATAACTCCATATAGAGCTATAAAAATAATTATTACACTCATTCCCAATATGTAATATTTAATTTTGTAACTTTTTTTCATGGCTTTATCCTTTACTTCCTAATTATTTGTTTATAATGTCATGCATATATGTTAAGTATGTTTTATAAAAATCATACTTAAAATGTATTCCATCTGGCTCATACATACTACTATCCTTAACAAGCACAGTAACATCAACATATTTTACATTTTGCTCATCACACATCTCTTTAACCGCTTGTCTAAATTTGTTGATATTATCATTTGTTAACATTTTTCCTGAAAATACAGCTTTACTTAATACAGGAAACGGAGCCTGTACATATATTTGTGCTGATGGCAATACTGCCTTTATTTGAGATATAAGTTGTGTATACTGTTGCTTAAAATATACACTATCATATGATTCCACATCATTCATTCCATATAGTAAAAACACTCTTGCTGGATGCATAGCCTTCAAATTAGGGACACTTTGCTTTGCCATTACTACAGTCTGTCCTTTCTTTGCTAGCACATTATATGGATCTAAATAAGCATACTCACTTAATGCTTCTGTAATAGAATCTCCCATAAACACTGAATTTTCGAAATACTTTTTGAAATCTATATTGGAGTTAGCAGTAACTTGAGCTTCTTCCTCAACAACTGCTGGCTTATTTTTTTCTTCTATTTTCTTTTCAATTTCACTAACATCTAATTTCTCCAAATTTGCTAATTCTTGCCTTGCTTGATTTATATTAGTGTTGCTGCCAGCATAACTTTTATTTTGAAAATTCATTATTGTAACAAATGATGCCAAAATAATCCCCACTAGCACATATTTTCCTTTTTTCTTCATACTTTCAACCTCAACTAACTATTATGATTTATCCTCTACATCCCAATATGTATGTACTTTATTTTTAGTTAAATTTTATCAAGCTAAGTTACACTTCTAACGTTAACTTAATTATTACAATTTTTCTTCCATCATTAATATTATATCTTTTTTTGTAAACTTACAATAGACCTCTAAATATATATTTTAAAATACATAGCACCACTTTTGGTTCATCATGGAAGATCAATTATTCTAGATTAACTTCACAGAAAATAAAAGTGATGAAATCTGGCAAATTTCATCACTTCGTGACTAAAAATATACATAAGTTTATTACAAGTAATCTCTATAACCTTGTTCCTCACTTAGTGTATTTAGTAGATGTTTTATTTCCTGATCTCTATATCTATCCATAACTAGTATGACGTCTCCTGCATCTACTATTACTAAATCCTTTAGCCCAAAACCGATTATTAAGTTCTTGTCTCCAAATACTGCACAATTTTCGCTACCCTGTAAAAAAACATTTTTAGAAACCACATTATTTTTATCACTCTTTAAAAATCTGCTTAATGCTGTAAAACTTCCAATATCATCCCATGTAAAATCACATTTTATTACGTAAGCTTTTCTAGTTTTTTGCATAACACCAAAATCTATAGAAATGCCTTCAATAAGCTTATATTGATCAATAATTACTTTTTCTTCCTCTTCCTCTCCTACATACTTATAAATCTCAATTAAATTCTTATACATGTTAGGCAAGTACTTTTCAATTTCTCTAAGGATAACATCCGCTCTAAAGATAAACATACCACTGTTCCATAGATAATTACCTGTCATCATAAAATCTTTAGCCACTTCTAGATTAGGTTTTTCTGTGAACCTAGCTACCTTGTAAGTATCTAACCCTGATGCTACTTTCTCACCAATTTGTATATATCCATAACCAGTTTCAGGTCGTGTAGGCTTAATACCAATAGTTACTATTCCTCTTCTTCTTTCTGCAATATCAACACCATGCTTTAAAGTCTCAATAAAACTCTGATTTCCTTCAATAAAATGATCTGATGGTAAAACAATTAATACTGCATCCTTATCTTTTTTCAAGAGTTTAACTGCTGAAAGCCCTATGCAGGTAGCAGTCCCTTAATGTACAATACAGGTCATCTACTTTATGCAATTATTATGTTTCTTCCATTTTGCTTTCCTTGATATAGTTTAATATCTACGCGTTTAACTCCAGCTTCAAAATCAGCATAATTCTTAAATGTATCTACCCCTGCTGTAATTGTTATATTAATTTTTGCATTATCAATATAAAATTCTGGTTCCATTACATCAAAAACTTTTAAGCAAAAATCATAAGTTTCTTCTTTATTCTTATTAGGTAATATTACTAGAAATTCTTCTCCTCCCCATCTGCCTAAAGTAAATTCATCATCAATTCCATACATTATTCTATCTACCATCTGTTTCAAGACTTTATCCCCAGCATCATGACCATACTTATCATTTATTTTCTTAAACCAATCAATATCAAATAGAATTACTCCATTAACTTCTGTTTTTATTAGTTTAGATACTCTATTTGCTACTCCTCTTCTGTTATATGTTGAAGTTAAATAATCTCTTTCAGACAATCTATTCACCTCTTTGTATGCAGCGTGCAACTCTTCATTTAACTTACTAAGTTCAGAATTCAATTTATTAAGTTCTTCATTCTTAATTCTATATATTTCTTTGTCCTTCTCTGCTTTTAAAAGATCATACTCCATTTGAGATTTAGACATCATATTTATATAGTCATTATTTTTAATATCAAGCATTAAGCTTGAATATAATCTTTCATACTCCAACGCTTGTTTAAAATCTTCCTTTTTCTCATAAATATCAGAATATAATTTATATGCTTCTGCGACTCTATGCCTTTCACCTATAAATTTAAAAATATCTATTGCTTGATTAAGATACATTAATGCTTCTTCAACTTTTTCATCTTTAAAATAGGTTTCTGCAACTGTAAACAAAGCAAAAGGTTTTACCACAAAAGTATCATTTTTTTCTGATAAATTTAATGCTATGAATAAATTATCAAGCGCTAATTTTATTTTTCCTAATTTGGAATACGCATATCCCAAATTACTATAAATCATAGCCTCCAAATCATAATATTCACAATTTTTTATTGCTTCTATTCCTTTTTGAAAATACTTTAATGCTAATCTCTTAGCTTCTATATTATTCTCATCTGTGCTATCAATACACATTGCACCTAATGCATTATAGGATTTTCCAATGTAAAACTTGTCCCCATCATTTTCAGCTATAGTTAAAATTTCTGCTATTAAATCTTTCACTTTTTCAAAATCAGATATTGCACAATACACAGAAATCATGTTGTATTTAGCTTCAAATATTAATTTATTATCTTTAAACTCTTCTGCTATGATTAAACAATTTTTATAGTAACTTATTGCTTTCATATAATTGGCTAATCTATAATGAGACATACCTAGATATTTATTTATTTTAAGTATTTCTTCTTTATCAAAGGAATCCAAAGATTCTATACTTGTTAATAATTTAATTGTTTCTTCATACCTATTTTCATTATAAGCTTGTATTCCTTTTTCCAGTGTCCCCATATGCTTCACCTCAACACACTTTTCTTCACCTTGATTTACACAACACTTAATTTTCTTTAATAACTTTTATCAAAATACCATTATTTTTAATTTATTTAAAATATTATATCATAAAAGCAGCTATAATTTTGTTAATTAATAAATATAAATATATTTTTTTCTTATAATCCAAAAAATAACAAATATTGGCTTATAATAAAAAAGAAAGCAACTCACTGAAAGTTCTATACTTTTGTAAATTGCTTATATTATACATTATTTTTTAAATTTAAAAAATATTTCTATATACTTTTGTTTAGTTAAATTATTTTCTGAAACAATAATTTTATCCACAAAGGATTCAATAAAATTACGATCAATATTTTTTAGTTTTATAAGATCATCTATCTCTCTTGTTACACGCATTTTTATATCTACATCTCTGCTTTTTTCTTCAAGGATTGCATTGTTAATACCCACCCTTTTTTCAATGAGTTTTTCCTGTCTTTGCTGTATGGAAAACAACATATTTTCAAAGTTCATATCTGACAGTATGTTCTTAGATTTATCCTCATATAATTGTTCAATTCTTCTATTTATTGTGGATAACTCTGTATTAATACTGGATAACTTTTTTTTAAAGCTACTACCAAAGTTAATATTACTTATACTTTTATAATAAATATCTATGTTGCTTACATTATTTATACTATCCTTTATACATTTTTTCAGCTCATTAAGTAAGAATTCCTCTTTTATGCTGTGTGCTGTACACTTTTTTTCACCACTTTGAGACTTTGCACATTTGTACCCTAAATACTTACTTCTATATTGCATTCTACTTCCACATTCAGCGCATCTCAACACTCCACTAAAAAGATGTTTGACTCCACCTTTATATCTATAACTTTTTCTCTTTTTATCTATTAACTCCTGAACATAATTAAAGGTATCTTTTTCAATTATCCCTTGAAACTCAGCACCTATTATCCATTCTGCTTTAGGCACAGCTATTACCTTTTTACATTTATAGCTAACTTTTCTGTATCTTTGTTGGACCATATATCCACCATACTTAGGATTTTTAAGTATATAAACTATGGTGTTATTGGTCCATCTAGAATTTCTATTTGAGGGAGAAACTACCCCCTTTTTATTCAAGTAAGATGCTATTTTGCCTATCCCAAAACCATTTATATATAATTCAAATATCTTTCTTACTACCTCTGTAGTTTCATCTCCTCTTGGTACTAAATATATATATTTTTGTGATCCCACCATTTTTGTTTCAAACTTATATCCATAAGGTGGCTTACTAGCAATAGATGAGCCTCTTTGCATCCTTTCTGTCAATGCTGCTCTTACCCTCTTGCTACAATCTTTTATATACATCTCATTTAAAATATTCTTAAATGGGATTATATCATCAAAATCTTTATCTGTATCTACATTATCTAGTATTGAGACAAATCTAACATTATTAACTTTGAAATAGTCCTCTAGGTAATATCCTGCTAATATATAGTTTCTTGAGAACCGAGAAAGATCTCTTGTAATCACCATATTTATTCTAGCCTTTTCAATATCCTTTTTCATTCTTATAAATGCATCTCTTTCAAAGGTTGAACCTGAAGTCCCTTCATCTTCATATATGTCTACTATGTTATATATATTTTCTTTGTCTTGTCTTGACTTTTCAACAATCCACTTTTTCATGTTCCCAATTTGTGAAGAAATTGATTCAGATTGATCCTGCTTGTCTGTTGATACTCTTGCATATATTGCAACATTCCATACCTTCATACTAGCATTCACTCCTGACATTCTTCATAATTATCACTTGATGTATTGCACTGCTTGTATTCACCATTTTCAAGCTGCATTGTGAGCATTTCTATTTTTTCATTGATCAAACGTTGCATTATTTTCTGGAAATCTTCTTCACCATAATGTATCTTTGTAGTTATCTTTACCAACTTACTACACCTATCAATATTATTGTTGTTATACTATATTCCTTATAAAATATAAAAATGCTTTGTTACTTGTTGCAATTTGCAAAGAGCTTATCTTTTCCAAACATCTGGTTTTTCTTGCACTCACTAAGTTAGTAAATTAAAATTCATAAGCAAAAATGAGGCTGCAATTGCAACCTCATTCAAGTTCATTTTCTATATAAGCTCAAATAATATCCTACATCTATCTTATAATAATTTATCTAATTCTTGCTTTAGCATATCCTTTGCCCATTCTCTTTGTCCACTTTCATTATGCCTATAATCACATTCTATAGTCATAACCAAAAACAAATAGATGTTGTATAGAATTCTTCTCGTCTTAGCCTTATCATCTAGCTTTATAGGATTATATCCAGAATTAAATTCTGCACTAAAAGCCAAATTGCTAAAGTAATACTCCATCAATGGATCTCCCCAGATGGCTCTTTCAAAATCAATTATACCTACTATTTCACCATTATCGACAAATACATTTCCATCCCATAAGTCCCAATGTACCAATTTAGGCTGTAACACATCATCACAAATATATAAGTTAGATTTAACTATACTCAAAATGTTATTGGACTCCATAGGAAGTTCAGTACCAATATCAATAGAATCATTAATCAAATCAGATACAAAATTATAAAAGGTTTCTGACCAATTCGTATTCTGCTTACCTTCTTGTGCAAAATACCCAAATCTATCATTGGTAATCTCGTTTATTTTTCTATTATACTGACCTAACTTAAACTCAATAACTTTCCTCTCATCTTCAGTTAATGAATCTTTAATTGAAGAATAACTACTTCCATCAAGCTTAGTCATAAAGAAATAATCAGAATCACATATACTATGAGTATCATCGTAGAACAAAATTTCTGGAACTGGTACCTTAGTATTTTTTCTGACTAATCTCATAACCTCCACTTCTGCTTTCATTATGTTTTTTTCATAACGCATTACTTTGGCTGAACTTGGTGGCGCAATCTTTAATATTACCTCGTTTCCATTAGATAAAGCTATTAAATAAGCTACATTAAAATATCCTTCTGTTAATTCTGTAACTTTGTCAATGTATACATCTTTAAATGCTTTTTGAACTAATTTATTTAGAGTTTCTTCATCTTTATAATTCTTAGTTAAACTCTCCATATAATATGCCTCTACATATTTAGACATATGAAAATACATAGGTTTATATGCTAATCTATTTTCAGATGCCTTATTTTTCTATCTCAATATTGTGTCTATCATATCTAATTCTTCTTGAGAGAAACTTAGATTTTCTATTGCCTTTACATTATCTTCAACTTGTTTAACCTTACTTGCTCCTATTAAAGTTGAAGTTAAATCTCCTCTTAATGTCCAAGCTAGTGCCATTTGGGCAAGACTTTGGCCTCTTTCTTTTGCTATTTCATTTAGCTTAATAATCTTATTTACTTTTTCTTCTGTTACATCATTATCATGAAGATATAAGCTATTTCTTCCTATTCTTGAATCCTCAGGTATTCCATGAATGTACTTATCTGTAAGTAATCCTTGAGCCAATGGCACAAAGGCTATGGTACCAATTCCTTCTTCCTTATGAGTTTCAAAAAGATTATCTTCTTCAATATGTCTATCAAACATTGAATAGCTGACTTGGTTTATAAGACAAGGTGTTCCTAACTTCTTCAAAATCTCAGAAGCCTTCTTTGTTTGCTCTGAATTGTAATTTGAAATACCTACATATAAAGCTTTTCCTTGTCTAACAATCAAATCAAGAGCAGCCATAGTTTCTTCTAATGGTGTTTCTGAATCTGGAACATGATGATAGAATATATCTACATAGTCGAGTCCTAAACGCTTTAAGCTTTGATCTAAGCTGGAGATTAAATATTTTTTTGAGCCTCCAAATTCATAAGGACCGCCACCCCACATGTCAAACCCTGCTTTTGTCGCTATAACCATTCTATCTCTATCATTTGAACTAAAATTCTTTTTTAGTATTTTTCCAAGAGTCTCTTCTGCTGAACCATCATATGGTCTTCCATAATTGTTTGCCACATCAAAGTGCGTAATTCCAAGTTCATAAGCTCTCTTTAATATAGCTTCACTATTAGCATAAACATCACCTGCACCAAAATTATGCCAAAGTCCTAGAGAAATTGCAGGTAACTTAAGTCCACTGTTTCCACATCTGTTATATATCATAAATAATCCACTCCTTAATTAAACGTCTGAAAATAAATAACAAGTCCAAATACGCGATCTTAATTATTTTTTGAAGATGCTTTATATTGCTTTTATCATATCATATTGAGAGCTATAAAGCTCATAATACTCTCCTTTTAGTTCCATTAGTTCATCATGATTTCCTTGTTCTACAATTTGCCCATTATTTATAACCATTATTCTTGTTGCATTCTTAATAGTTGATAATCTATGAGCAATTACAAAGGAAGTTCTGCCCTTTAACAATCTATCAAGCCCTATTTGTAAAGCTTCCTCTGTCTTAGTGTCTATACTTGAAGTTGCTTCATCTAAAATGAGAATCTTAGGATCAGCTAAAAGAGCTCTTGCAAAAGAAATAAGCTGTCTTTGTCCAACTGAAAGTCTGCTTCCTCTTTCATTAACCTCTGTATAATATCCATCCTTCAAAGTTACAATGAAATCATGAGCTTTTACTGCCTTTGCAGCTCTTATTATCTCTTCATCTGTAGCATCTAATTTTCCATATCTTATATTGTCCATTATTGTTCCTGAGAATATGAAGGTATCCTGTAACATTACACCCATTTGCTTTCTTAGAGAATCCAAGGTTACATTTCTAACATTATTACCATCCACTAGTACTTCTCCAGAGTAGACATCATAAAATCTGCTTAATAAATTTATAATTGTAGTCTTTCCAGCTCCTGTTGGTCCAACTAAGGCTATATTTTCTCCTGGCTTTACTTCAAAAGACACCTTCTTTAAGATTTCTCTTCCATCGTCATCATACTTAAATACTATATCTTTAAATTCTACATGACCATTTATGTTTGGCATCTTATATGCACCAGGCAAGTTATCTATATCCACTGGTTCATCTAAAGTTTCAAAAATTCTTTCAAGATATGCCATAGCCATTATCAAAGTGTTATAGAAGTTTGAAATATTAACTATAGGATTCCAGAATCTCCAGATGTAACCCACAAATGCTATAAGTGTTCCTATGGTTATACCATTTCCTATAGAACTTACGCCTATTAGATATACAAAAGAAATTGTTATTACTGATATATTATCAATAGCTGGCCAAAGCAGCATTTGATATCTTACTGCTGTCATCCAAGTACTTCTATTTTCATCACTTACTTTTCTAAACTTCTCTGCATTGGTCTTCTCTCTTGTAAAAGCTTGAGTAACCTTCATACCACTGATGCTTTCTTGAATATAAGCATTTAAGTTTGATTGCTTATTACTAAAGATTTGAGTTGTTCTTCTTTGCACCTTTTTAAGCAAACCTACCACCAAAATAAGAAATGGTAAACCAAGCATACACACTATAGTCAACTTAACATTTATAGCAAGCATAAAACCTATTATTACAAAAATACTAAGTAAATCCGTAACTAAATTAATCAATCCGTTTGATAGTAAATCACTTAATGAGTTTACGTAGTTAACTACTCTTACTAAGATCTTTCCATGTGGTTTATCATCATAATAGGAAAAAGGTAATCTTTGAAGATGATTAAATATATCTGTTCTTATATTTTTAATTACACTTTGTCCAACATATGTCATGGTTTTAATCTTATACACCATGCAAGCAGCACCTATAACTATAGTAAGTAAGATCAGAGCACATACTCCTATTAATCCTTTTATATCCTTATTAGGTATGCTTGTATCCATTGCAATCTTAACTAAGTATGGGCTTAATAAGCTGGCTATACTAGCTATGATCATAATAATAAGAGTAATAATCATTTCTTTCTTATATGGCTTAACATAAGCTAGTAATCTTTTTGTGTACTCCCAACTAAATTCAATCTCTAAATCTTCATCTACATCATATTTATTTCTTGCCATTTATTGCACCTCCTCACGTTGCTCTTCTTCCTCTGACAGATAGCTACCATATTGTGCCTGATACACTTCATAGTAATGTCCTTTTTTCTTAAGCAATTCATTATGTGTTCCACTTTCAACTATTCTTCCATCATCTAAAACTAAAATTAAATCTGCATCCTTTATTGATGAAATTCTATGAGCAATTATAAAGCAAGTTGTGTCTTTATAGACTCTATTTAAGTTTTGTTGAATCATAGCCTCTGTTTCCACATCTAAACTTGAAGTAGTATCATCTAAAATTAATATAGATGGATCTTTTATTATAGATCTTGCTAAGGTTATTCTTTGCTTTTGACCTCCTGAAAGACCTACTCCTCTTTCACCCACTACAGTTTCATAGGAGTCAGATAATCTTTGGATAAAGTCACTGGCATCTGCCATTTCAGCAGCCCAACTCACCTTATCTTCATCCATCTTAGGAAGACCATAACTAATGTTCTCTTCTATAGTATTTGAGAATAAAAATACATCCTGCATTGATATTGATATGCTTCTTCTTAAAGCTTCAAGGTCATACTTCTTAATGTTTATTCCATCAATTAGCACCTCACCTGAAGTTACATCATAAAACCTTTCAATAAGATTGATTATTGTAGATTTTCCTGCGCCTGTTTGTCCAAATATAGCTACAGTCTGTCCCTGTTCTACCTTGAAATTAATATCCTTTAAGACAGGTTCATAGCCATACTCAAAGTTTACATTTTTAAATTCAACGCTGCCCTTTATTCTTTCTGGCTTAATTCCATCCTCAGGGTTCTTTATTTTAGTTTCTTCACTAATTAAAATTTTTATTTTTCTTGATGATGCTAAGAATCTTTGAACATCATTTATAAGGAATCCAACCATATTCATTGGATTGTTTATCGCCCAAATAAGTCCATTAAATGTTACTAACTCACCCATTGTCAGCTCATTATTTATAATTAGGATTCCACCAACCAAAACCATAACTATGGTAAACATATTTGCAAGGGCATTTAATATTGGTAAATATGTCTTAGTAACATTAGCTAACTCCATATTAGTTTCCATATATCCTTGATTTTCATTTTCAAACTTAACCTTTTCATAGTCTTCCTTGGCAAATGCCTTTACAACTCTATTTCCACTAATATTCTCTTGAACCACTGTATTTAATCTTGAAAACTTTTCTCTAATTTTATAAAACACTGGATTTGAGCTTTTAGCCATCATATATGCACTTAATCCTACAAAAGGAGTTACTAATAACATAAGTAAGGTAAGTTTAATATTAATAACTGCCATTGTTAGTACAGCACAAATAAATGCAGTAGCATTTTCTAATATATTGTACATAACCCAAGAAACAAAATGTCTAACTGCATCCATATCACCAGTCATTCTAGCCATTATGTCTCCAGTTCTAGTTCTATTGTAATAATCTAAATCAAGCTCCTGAAGTTTATCATACATTTCTCTTCTTATTTCAAATATTACATCTTGAGATATTCTCTCAAACAACATCTGATAAGTATATCTAACTATTGATTTAACTAGTGTTATCCCTATCATCATTGCCAAAATAGAGATTAATAAATTCTTCTTACCATGAAGTATTACTTCATCAACTAATTTTCCACTTAAGTATGGATTTATCATAGATATTGCAGAACAAACCAATACTATTATCATTGCAAAAGTAAACTTGAACTTATACTTATTTATATAGCTAAAAATCCATCTAATTCTATCCATCCCTATAACCTCCTTAAAATGCTGCTGTTGTTTTTAACAATTTTAATTATCTAATAAAAACATTTAAATAGAAATGTACTTTTCTAAACATATGATGTATATTCTTATATATAAAAGGGGTGTGATGTTTAGTGTGTAACGTTGGAATTTCTATTGATAAATTTAATCCTGAAATACTATTTGCATTTAAGGTTGATAATAAAGATTACATTAATACAACATATCATTGCCATGACTTTATTGAGTTTAGTTATGTTGTGTCTGGATCTGTGACATATAGAATAAATGATAAATATTATAAGATTAAGGAAAAAACTCTTCTACCTTTTAACCCCAATGTATATCACAAAGAGTCATTAAACGTGGGGGAAACAGCAACAGAACTTCATATTGGTTTCAGAAACCTTCAAATAGAAGGCCTTCCAATCAATACAGTTATAAGCGAACATTTTGAAGGGCCTCTTGAATTTAAGCAATTTAGAGAAGATTTTCATAAATGCTGTTTGGAAATAATTGAAGAACAAACTGCCTGTGAAGTAGGACATGAGCTTATTTTAAAAAGCCTTATAATGAAATTGATTGCTCTCTTTTTAAAAGAAACAAATTATGTACAAAATAAAAAGAAAATTAATCGCTGCGAATTTTCTTTTTACGATAAATCCAACATTGTGGAGATTATATTAAAATATTTTGATGAAAATTATATGGACAACATATCACTTGATAATATAGCAAAAAATATGTACCTAAGTTCAGTTTACATCTCCAAGATATTTAAAGATAAGACTGGTGAATCTCCAATAAATTATTTAATAAATCTTAGATTAGAAAAGGCAAAAGATTTGTTGGCCTCTACAGAGCTTCCTATAAAGGCTGTTGCTCAGTCTGTAGGATATAAGGATGCATATTACTTTAGCAAATTATTTAAGAAATACTCTTGTTATTCTCCAAGTAAATATAGAAGTATAAATTCATAATATATCCTTTAAATAAAGCTTTTCTATATAATTTAAATTAATGTTTTATAAAATAGACAATATAGTATACTTATAAAGTTTCAATCACATAAATTAGAACCTATACAATATAACTTTCATACCAAAAAAGTGTATCAAAGACTCATGTCTCTGATACACTTTTTTAATTACTTGCCTAATAGTTGATTAACTATTTCTCTTGCATGTTCTTCGCATCCACCACAACCAGTACTAACTTGAGTAGCTTCTTGAACTTCTTCAAATGATTTTGCTCCATTCTTTACAGCATCCTCTAAATCTTGTACAGTAACGTTCATGCAGTTGCATACTACTTCACTCTTATCCATAATTCTGCCTCCTAAAATTCAATTTTTTATGCAATTCTTTATAATCACAGAAAAATCACAATATTCTGTCTTATTTAATTTTACCATAACTTATTTTATTATGTATACAATAAATTATAAGCATGAAAAACTTCTATGATTTAAAATATCTTAGAGGCTTTTTATATCTAAATTGCTAAAGTTTGAGTACTTGCAACAGCTGGTATTACGCCAGGAGGTGAATCAACATTTATAATATGCTTTCCTGCTGCGTGATAATGTCGGCTATTAAAATTCCAATTTACACCTGTCCAGTGCAAAAAATTTGTAACAATACGAACAGAATCCATATAGTTCCATGGATAATTATTAGGGTTATAGCTAACAACATTGACTGGGAGAAATGGTCCAACGCCAGCGTCAGCTAAGTCAGCATAAGCAGCAAAACGAATTGTATATCCTGCAGCTTGCCATTGGGCAATTGACCTATGATCATGATCATGCATCACTCTCCAAGCACCATGAGCTAACGGCGCAGCACCAATTGGTACAGCTGATGCAACCACAAGCGAGCATCCATTCATACCTGTGGTAAATAAAAAATGAGCATCTAAAGGACCAGGTGCAATAGCAATGTCGCAAAAAGGCAAGGCATTAAATGCCATCCCACCATTGCCAGCTCTACAATAGAACGCATCAATTGTTCCTAAAACTCCACCTCCTGGCTGAGCAACAACAGGTGGAGCACCTGCTGGTTGCATACGTAATTCTGGAAAATCATCATCGCCTGGAATACCGGCGTCCGTATTTGTTGACAAAGTAAACATTCTACGTAAGTTATTATTCGCAGGTATACCAACGCCAAGTAAATTATCAGCTATAAAATTTAATACAATAGGATTTGCAATAATAAACGCTCCCGGCGCTTGTATAAATGCTATAGAATCATCTCTCATATTTACACCTCTTTCTACTTTTTTATTAAGAATTAATATCCAACTTATAAAATTTATGCTATAGAATCTAAATCAACAGTTTCTAAGATTTTATCAAATTTCACTAAGGCTTCATTAAGTGAAATTAGAGTTCCTCCAGAGCTATCAAAATCTACTATTGTTGGTGTGCTATCATTCAACAGACTTACAATATCAATAACATCATCTATTCTATGACGTATTTGTTCCAACATAATTGATAATTTACCATAAAACAAAGCTATATCTGTTATAAAAGCAAGGTTTTGCCTGCATGTTTTTTCATATTGTTGCAGAGTATATTCTCTTGATTTTAATTCAGCAATTTGAACCTCATATAAATTTTTCTGTTCATATAAACTTTTTAGAAGAGAGTCCGCTGTTTGAATTCCTTGAGCATTATTCTCTAATTCTTGTCTGAATTTAGAAATTTGATCCTTTAATGATCTTATACGACCAGTATCATCATTAATTAAGCTTTGGATTCCCATAATTGCTCTATCTAGCCCTAATGAACAAATAGACCTAATTATACTCCATGCAGAAGAATCATTAAGTTCATCTAACTTTTTTTGATGCTCTCGAAGGCTTCTCTCGTCCTCTTCTAATTCTCTTTGAACCGAATTAACATGCTTTATAAGTTCAGTTCTTTCAGTGCTCTTTTTGCTGATATCTACATTCAAAGTGTCAATACTTTTTTGTGTTCCTAAATAACTATCTCTAATAGTAGCTTCACTTTTAATCATATCAGCAAGAGTTTCTGTAAGCTTTGCTTGTTCTTTTTTATTTGCAACTTCCATTTTTTCCGAACTAGTACTTAAAAGTTGAATTTCCTGAGAAATACCTAAAACTGTGTTTATTGCTTCTTCTTTCTTTTCACTTTTTAATTGATCAACTGATTTTTCTAGTGCATTCATTACAATACTAAAATTGTTTTTTCCAATTGAACTCATTTTTTCTCCTTTTAATTACTTTTTTCTGTAATAATAGATTTCTGCTGTTCTAAATCTGCAATAATCTGTCCAGATTCATTTAGACTCTTACCAATCATCACTTCCATATTCTTAGCTAATTCAGGAGCCTTTCTTAACGCTTCTTCTATTGTTGGAGATTGTTTTAAATATTCAACTGCTTTTTTCTGCGCTTCACTAGCAGTTATTAAATACTCACCAGATAATCCGTTTATAGCCACCCATTGGCACATATAAGTTAAAAATGATCTCATAAAATCATTTGCTCTATATTCCACTATTCTTTCTTCAGGACTTAAACCAGATTTAGGATCAGTTAAATCAGTTATTTGTTGCTGAAAACCTTGTTTTGACATTCTTTTACAATAACTTGACATCTGATCCCAAAATAAACTTGCATCAGTAAGTGTCGCAATAATTTTTCCTACGGCTTCAACAGCTGCATGTAAAGAGTTTACTGACACTGATGTCATACTTTCTTCAACTTTTAGATTTTTAACGCTTTCTGCATATTCCGCTAAAGCAACCAAGGACTGTCTTTTTTGTTTCTCTAATTCTAACTTTTGATTAAGAAAACGCATTTTTTCTTCATGTATAGACTCTTCTGCATTTGCTGCTGCCTGCGTCATTTGTCCAGTACTTTTAGCCAACTCTTGTAATACAGTAGCTGCTGCTGCATAATAAGCTGTTGCATCCTTAGAAGTTTTCTCCAAACCTTCAATTTCACCACTTATTTTTGTTAATTCTTTTTTAGCTTCATCCAACTCGTTGCTTTTTGCATCTTTTTCTTCTTTTAACTTTGAAAGATTATCTGGATTTTGCTCACTCTCTGTGATTTTCTTATTTATTTCCTCAATTTCTTTTGTCAATTTATCTACTAAATTTTGTTTTATTACTTTTTTATCATTAGCAGCTAATAGATCTTGTTGCGCTTTATCTGCTTGTGCTTTTTTATCAGTGGCATTCTTCTGCGCTTCTGCTACTTGTACATTAGATGTTACATTTGTCAATTGGGAAACAGGATTCTGGGCAGCAACAAATGCACCTAACCCTGCACCTATTGAAGTAGTTATAGCTGATGTAATGCCCAAAATAAGCGCCTTAGTTGATTCTTTTTCTTCCCTTTCTTTTGATTCATTATACTTACTTTGCATATCAGCAATTTGTTCCAACAACTCTTGTTGATTTTGTTGTTCTGCTGCTTGCTTAGCTACTAATTCTCTCTCAGCTTTCTCAGCTGCTAGTTTTTTATCTCGCTCGCTAGCTTCCTCCTCAATTGTGTTGGATCTTGCCTTTGTAGATCTAATTTGTAACTCTTTAAAGCCTTCAGCCAAACTGTTGGCTGCTGCTGACATATTTAATGATGATTCTGAACAATGTGATAGTTTCATCAACGCTAAATTTTCTTTGCCCTTTGTGAGCCATTTATATGTGTCAACCAGTTCCATAAGTATATTTTGGGTTTCTACTTTAAAACTAGTCATTGTCTTTACACACTCATTGCAAAGCATTGCTAATTTACTTTGTATTGATGCTATTTCTGCTTGTATTGTTCCACCTCTTGCACCTGCAACACCATTATACGCAACATAAAACAATTCTACAGTAATATATAAATTATCCGTAATATCTTTAAGGCTTAGCTGATTTAATACAGTCTTGACCTCTTCCTGGACTAGTATGTCAGTATAGTTCGGTATAGTGGTCAAGTTATATGTTTTACCATTTATTTCCACAGAGTTCTCATCCTTCACTATTATTTCTGGCATTCTTTAACACTCCTCATATTTTAATATATTAATTTGCATTATGGCTATCTAGATAACTATATAAACAGTATACGTACATATTTAAAGAATATATTTCTTTAAGGATAAAATGCCAAAAACGGTGTGCGTACTTCAAAAATATGAGGTTGAAATACATATTACCAACCTATTGCGTATTTTAAATGTTTTACAAATTTCCTTCCTACAGGCACAATGTTTTTATGCGCCTTGAACTTTAACGCTAATGTAGAATTAAAGTAAGGAACTATCTCTATCACTTTTTCTATATTTACTAAGTATCCCTTTTGACATCTAAAGAAATTCTCTTTTGAAAGCCTTTTTTCCCAAAAGTTAAGAGATTGATCTACATAATACGTAGACTCATCATCTATCACTATTTTTATGTTTTTCCCATCACAATAAAAATACAATATCCTATCTATATTTAATAAAAATCTTTTGTTCTCTCTTGAAGCAACTATTTTTTTAGGAAATACTTGAACTGCTGTATCTGTCATATTCAGATATTTAGAAAGGTCTTGCTTTTCTTTACTCTTTTCAGTTTCATCATCCCAAAAGATAAGAATGGCATTTCTCCAATTTGTTATAGCAGGTAAGGATATCGAATTATCTATGTTATTAATAAACTCAAACTCCTCATTTTCAGGAATTCTACCCAACTGTTTCAGTGATTCGTCTCTACATAAGGTCAGTATTTTTATCATAATTGATTCCTCCTATAATTTAATTAACTCATTACTATAATTATTAATGCTATTTTTTTAAATTTATTCAGTTTTTTCATATTGATAAAATTACACATTATAGACTTGCACAAGTTCTATCACTTTATCTATCTTTCACGTATCACCTTGACTCTTCTTTAAAATATTAGAAGCATCTTTTGATTTCAATAATCCGCTTTCCTCTTAACATAAAAAAATATGCTCACTTTGTGATAAACAGTTTTATTATTTTAACTGTCTATCACAAAGCGAGCATATCAAGTTTTACACTCACAATATAATACATGTTTATTGGCATGTTGGTAAGAGTTATTTATACTGTATTAATACTAATACACTTTACATCATTGTTATAATATTTAAGAGCCACACTTTCATTACCTACAAAGGACCAATATCATCTACAAAGCAGTCTCTTTATTCTCAGGTTCAGTAAATATATTTTCTTCTTTTATATCATTTAATTCCTCTTTTACCTTTTGTCTATAGGTTTCATTGGTAACTACATATACATTATCCTTATCTACAATTGGAGCCACCCTTTCCACAGTATTTACTAGGAAACTCTTGTCATTGACTACCTTTAAGAATTGTTTAGGATTATTAGATCTTGATAAAGGATATAATCTTGATCCTTTACCTCCAGCCAAAACTAGTGCATAAAGCAAGGTTACTCACTCCAGCAAATTATTTATATATTAATATATGATAAGTACCAAATTGTGTGCCTACTCTAAATATATAATAAACTCATAACTGCTACAAAATGTAATGCACTTCCTGCAAGTACAAATAGATGCCAAACTCCATGATTATAGTTTAAATCATCACGAGAAAATACATAAGTACCTGCTGTATAAGCAACTCCCCCTAAAACAAGAGTAGTTAACCCCCACCAAGTCATTTGTCTATATAAGGGTAATATAGCTATAATTATTATCCATCCCATAGCTATATATAGTGCTACAGATAACTTCTCATATTTTCCTGTCTTAAAAGACTTTATTATTATACCTACTACAGCACAAGCCCAAACGATTCCAAATATTGTCCAACCTATCGCACCTCTTAATATAGTTAAACAAAAAGGAGTATACGTTCCTGCAATAAGAATAAAAATAGACATATGATCAAATTTTCTAAAAACACGCTTTGCTTTCTTATTAGTAATGCTATGATACAAGGTGGATTCTAAATAAAGAATAAATTGTGTTACACCGTATATAATAAAACTAACAACGTGCCAAGCTGTTCCTCTCATAGTTGAAGCTATTATTAAAATTACTAAAGCAGCTATTGCAAGGGCCGTACCAACACCATGAGTAATTGCATTAGCTATTTCTTCACCTTTGGTATAAAAATTATCATTTTTTTCATCCATAACACTACATCCTCCATTCCATATTTTTGATATTCTTATAATATGATAACTCAAAATCATTAAAATATGAAATATTTTTCTTGAAATATTTTTCTTTTACTCTTAATATGTTATTATGTCATATGTATGATTACATTGTTATAAACAATTTAGACATCTTCAAAAAAATAAATAAATTTATGTGCTAGTCTATTTTCAGATGTCTTATATAAAGTTTATAACTTGCAGTAATGGTATATAAACTATGATATAGTTTAAAATATTATTATCTAACGCAGAAGGGGTGCTAATATATGAAATCTTTTCAATCTTTAATAGATGAAACATTAGAAGCAGAGGACTTAGAAGAATTAGAATCAGCTGCTGACCTATTCCAATTTGGTGTTGAAAAAGGATATTATAATAAAAGACAGGCAGATAAATTTAACGTAACTTATTGGAAAAAGAAAAACAAATTTTTAGCTTATGATATTTCTCCAGAATTTAAAATGAGCAAAATAGACTTAATAACTATAGTTTCTAATGCTCCTATGGAGATTAAGGACAATAGAGAAGAACTAATGAACTATGTAAGAGGACGTTTAAAAGCCCTTAAAGGAAAAATACATGGTATAAAATAAAAAATAGTACTGTCTTATTAGCTGTAAAAACTTTGCTAATAGGCAGTACTTATTTTTTATATAACACTATGGAAGTTTATATGTTCTATTCCATATAGATAATTGTCTCTCGTAATGTCACCCTCACTATATGTAGTAAAATATGCATCTGCAAGATACATCTTATACGCATTAGAACCTTTAACTATTATACCATTCTTTACTGCTTCCTCTGCAGCATACAAATATGAATCTAACTTCTATTTATATCACCCAGAGAAGTCATCATTAGACATTCTATAATTATAATATTTTAAAGCATCATTATAGTATTGATTTAAAAAGTTAATATAGGCATCTTGTTTCTTCACTATTATTGTTCTATGATAGTTTAGTTCTACTCAGTCATTACCTAACTAACTTTGCCAGCAAATTATGAAGATAATAAAATATCTCTATTTCTTGATATCATGATATCAAGAAACGCTAAAAGACTAGGTTTATTAAAAATAAGACTGTCTTATTAATTATTTTTTATATGATAAAATTTATACGCTTTTATAAAGTACCTTGCAATTATTAAAACGAGAAAATATGGTATAATATACACAAATATGAATCAATGCGATTTATTTTACAAAAACAGTTTTATTAAAAGGGGATTAATGAATATGGGAAAAATACTTTTCATTTTTAAAAAAGCACCTTTTCCAGCAATAATAACAATACTTTCTTTTGTAGCATTTATAGGTGTATATTGGCTAATGACTGCAAAATCAATTGAACCACATTATTTTAAAGGGTTAATATTTGCCATCCCATTTATTTGCTTTGGGATAATAACATTTTTTACTACAATAGGAAAATTGAATTTTGGTGTTTCATCTACAATAACCATTTGTTTAATTTTTATTTTAGGGATTGGCTCTTTATTTATGTTTATTTATATTGCTATCATTGAATCAACAGATTTAATTACTGATACAAGTAAATATGAAAGAGTTTTAAAAGTCACTGGCTATCCCAATAAAGAATTAATAAAATACTTTCCTAATAAAATTCCTAGAAATGCAAAAAATGTTGTGTTTAAGTATTCCCCTGCATTCTTACAAGGTGGTGAAGATTTTAACTTAAAATTTGAAACTGATTCACCTTCAATTAATAATTATAGCAATGAATTTTCAAAGAAAGCCAAATGGATAGGAAAATGGAGCAACAGCCAAACTGAAAATAACGGAATAATTCTAGGCACATTTGGTATGGTAGGTTATGATGTTCTCCCTGAAGATTTTACAATATATTTATTTGACAGCAAACCATATCACTCAAATGATTGGAATCATGGTCATTTAAGTACTGCTGCTATTAGCAAACAAAGAAATATGATAATATTCATTTCAGAAGATTGGTAATTTACACCTAATCATTAGCAGTACTCTCTGATTTATAAAATAAAAATAAGTACTGTCTTGTTAGCTGTAAAAATATCTAATAGACAGTACTTATTTTTTTATATTTCTTCTGTAAACAAATTTTGCTGCTTCATCATGTCCGTTCAATAAAATTTCTTAATTAACACTAGAATGATTAATAATACTATAAGTTAACTTCTATATTCTTTGAAAAAGAACTTTTATATGGTAAATTAGTAATTAATACAATAAATCATTGGGGGGAGAAGTATGAAAATAATAATTGATAATTTATTAAGAAAAATATGTAAAGTATGGTCTGTAATAGTTTGCATTATAGTAGGTATATTAAATCTGTTTTTGTTTGCAGCTGGTGTTCCAGTTTTTGATATTACCAATAATAGAACTAGCATATTGTTAATAATATATATATTCATAATTATATTATTAAATAATAAAAGAAAAATCGCCATAAAATATTTAATCCAATTGACTTTTAGTTTATTATTAGCACTCTATGGGATATTGTACCTAAGACAAATTATTAATGATCCATCTGTTAAGTTTAATGCTGATACAGCACATATGTATCTATATATAATTGGAGGAAGTATAATTCCAAGTATTCTATTATTATTATCAACAGCATGTTCCTTCTTTTTGAATAAAAAGAAATAAATAACGAATATTCAATTTATAAATTGAATATTCGTTATTTAGTGAAAAAAGATGGCTGTATAATGGTATTATAGCCATCTTTTAAGTTAATTAATATTTTTACAGATCGTTAAAAATATAACTGGCTAATGCTTCTGAAGCTACCATAGGAATTTTAGAATCATTTTGGTCTGAAGTAGCATCAAATTGTTTATTAGCAACCTTGTGTCTTAATGCAACGCCTTCAACATGTTTGAATCCACTAGTACCTGTAATTAAAGTGAAAAACTTATTTTTTAAATCAGATTGTGAAGCAGATGAGATAGACCTTATCTTTTTAAACTAACTATTTTATAAATACCTAAAGCACCTAATACTAATGCTATAACTAAATATACCACAATATTAGTTGTGATAAGAAAAGTGGAACTAACACTAAACTAAATAAGTTAAAGAGACAATGAGCCACTATATTACCATATAAAGAATCTGTATATATTTATTAGAGCTAAGATTATACCAAAAACAAAGGTATAAATATTTTTAATGGTCTCCTTCTTCTATTTATACTAACGCCATTAACATACTGTCTTTTTGATTTAATGCAATTGCTTCTGATATTTCTATATTCATATGTCCTCCTTCACTCTGCTGGATAATCTATTATCTTCGTCTCCGCTGTACTTCTCTCTTGCAAGGTTTTTAAAATTTCTTCATTTCCTTCAAAATATAAATACAATCTTATTCTTGTTCCTGGTTTATTAACATTTTTATTTCTTGTATACTTTCCATTTCTATAATCCGGATACCATAGTTCCTTCCTTCTCCCATAAATATCAACTTGTTGATTATATGTGTTATATATAATTTCCGTTATATCTTCATATCGCATTTCTAATTGCTCAAAGCTATATACATCACTCCTGTCACTTGGGTGATATATATATTTTAAGTCTTCATCTGTAATAACTAAGGTATCATTTTGCCTATCACGACTTTCACCCACACAACTTCCTTCCAGAATCTTTCTGTATCCTATATATGGAATTAGTGCAAAAATTCCCATTCCTACTGCCATCATAACATTCATTGAGAAAAGATTCTCACCATCATATTGTAGCTTTGAATTTTTACTAAAGTAAAAGTAAAATATTATTGTAGCTATTGGACCAATCATAGCTAATATTGTCCTTACCCATTTTCTCTTAAGCCACTTAGGATGCTTCTTATATTGTGCTCTTTCACATATTTTCTTTAACTTTGGATTTGGATAATATTGCTTCATATTTAAATCTCTCTTCTTTCCACACTAAAAACTTAAAGTCTCTATACTTATTCTTAACTATTTACTCTGTCGGATAATCTATTATCTTCGTCTCCGCTGTACTTCTCTCTTGCAAGGTTTTTAAAATTTCTTCATTTTCCTCAAAATATAAATATAGTCGTATCGTTTCATTTGGATCATCTACATCTGCAATCCTTGCTATTTCTCCTGTAGTAAAGTCTTTATAATATATCTCTTTTTGCTTTCCATAAATATCTACCCTGTTGTTATACGTGTTATATATAATCTTGGTAATATCTTTAAATCTGATTTGGAATTCAGTAAATAACACTATATTACTCTTATAACTTGGGTGATATATATATTTTAGCTCCTCATCTGTAATAACTAAGGTATCATTGTCTCTATCACGACTATCGGTAACGCAGCTTCCTTCCAGAGCCTTTCTGTATCCTATATATGGAATTAGTGCAAAAATCCCCATTCCTACTGCCATCATAACATTCATTGAGAAAAGATCCTCACCATCATATTGTAGCTTTGAATTTTTACTAAAGTAAAAGTAAAATATTATTGTAGCTATTGGACCAATCATTGCTAATATTCTTCTTACCCATTTTCTCTTAGACCACTTAGGATGCTTCTTATATTGTGTTCTTTCCAATATTCTCTTTAACTTTGGATTTGGATAATATTGCTTCATATTTAAATCTCTCTTCTTTCTACACTAGAAACTTAAAGCCTCTATACTTATTCATAACTATTTACTCTGCTGGATAATCTATTATCTTCGTCTCCGCTGTACTTCTCTCTTGTAAGATTTTTAAAATTTCTTCATTTTCCTCAAAATATAAATATAGTCGTATCGTTTCATTTGCATCATCTATATCTGCAACCCTTGCTATTTCTCCTGTAGTAAAATCTCTATAGTATATCTCCTTTTGTTTTCCGTAAATATCCACTCTGTTATTATACGTGTTATATATAATCTTGGTAATATCTTCAAATTTAATTTGAAATTCGGTAAATAACACCCTATTACTCTTATAACTTGGGTGATATATATATTTTATCTCCTCATCTGTGATAACTAAGGTATCATTTTCTCTATCGCGACTATCAGTCACGCAGCTTCCCTCCAGCACCTTCCAATAGACCATGTATGGTATTAATGCCAAAATACCCATTCCAAATCCCGTAATGACATCCATAGTATTCACATAGTCTTCATCTAACTCTATTAAAGGTTTCTGCTTACTTATATTTAGATAAAACATCACTCCTACTATTGGCCCAATTATAAACAATATTCTTCTTACCCATTTTCTCTTAGGCCACTTAGGATGCTTCTTATATTGTGTTCTTTCACATATTTTCTTTAACTTTGGATTTGGATAATATTGTTTCATATTTAAATTTCTCTTCTTTCCACACTAGAAACTTAAAGTCTCTATACTTATTCTTAACTATTTACTCTGTCGGATAATCTATTATCTTCGTCTCCGCTGTACTTCTCTCTTGCAAGGTTTTTAAAATTTCTTCATTTTCCTCAAAATATAAATATAGTCGTATCGTTTCATTTGGATCATCTACATCTGCAATCCTTGCTATTTCTCCTGTAGTAAAGTCTTTATAATATATCTCTTTTTGCTTTCCATAAATATCCACCCGTTCATTATACGTATTATATACAATCTTTGTAATATCCTCAAACCTGATTTCAAATTCAGTAAATAGCCTTATATCACTATCATAGCTTGGGTGATATATATATCTTAAATCTTCATCTGAAATAACTAAGGTATCATTTTCTCTATCACGACTATCAGTCGCACAACTTCTCTCTAAAAACTTACGATATCCTATATATGGTATTGAAAAAAATATTGCCATACATACTGGTATAGAGATATTTGTTACTTTAATAAACAATTCATCCTGTACGTATATCGGTTTAGGAGTATTTATATTATAAAAATATATGATTATCCCACTTATAGGTACAATCATTGCTAATATTCTTCTTACCCATTTTCTCTTAGACCACTTAGGATGCTTCTTATATTGTGTTCTTTCCAATATTCTCTTTAACTTTGGATTTGGATAATATTGCTTCATATTTAAATCTCTCTTCTTTCTACACTAGAAACTTAAAGCCTCTATACTTATTCATAACTATTTACTCTGTTGGATAATCTATTATTTTCATCTCTGCTGTACTTCTCTCTTGCAGTGTTTTTAAAATTTCTTCATTTCCTTCAAAATATAAATACAATCTTATTCTTGTTCCTGGTTTATTAACATTTTTATTTCTTGTATACTTTCCATTTCTATAATCCGGATACCATAGTTCCTTCCTTCTCCCATAAATATCAACGCGTTGATTATATGTGCTATATATAATTTCCGTTATATCTTCATATCGCATTTCTAATTGTTCAAAAATATATACATCACTTCTATCACTTGGGTGATATATATATTTTAAATCCTCATCTGTAATAACTAAGATATCATTTTGCCTATCACGACTTTCACTCACGCAGCTTCCCTCTAAAATCTTACGGTATGCTACATATGGTATTGAAAAAAATATTGCCATACATAGTGGTATAGAAATATTTGTTACTTTAATAAACAATTCATCTTGTATGTATGCAGGTTTAGGGGTATTTATATTATAAAAATATATGATTATCCCACTTATAGGTACAATCATAGCTAACATTCTTCTTACCCATTTTCTCTTAAGCCACTTAGGATGCTTCTTATATTGTGTTCTTTCCAATATTCTCTTTAACTTTGGATTTGGATAATATTGTTTCATATTTAAATTTCTCTTCTTTCCACACTAGAAACTTAAAGTCTCTATACTTATTCATAACTATTTACTCTGTTGGATAATCTATTATTTTCATCTCTGCTGTACTTCTCTCTTGCAATGTTTTTAAAATTTCTTCATTTTCCTCAAAATATAAATATAGTCGTATCGTTTCATTTGGATCATCTATATCTGCAACCCTTGCTATTTCTCCTGTAGTAAAATCTCTATAGTATATCTCCTTTTGTTTGCCATAAACATCCACTCTGTTGTTATACGTATTATATATAATCTTAGTAATATCTTCGAATCTGATTTGAAATTCAGTAAATAACACCATATTACTCTTATAACTTGGGTGATATATATATTTTAACTCCTCATCTGTAATAACTAAGGTATCATTGTCTCTATCACGACTATCAGTCACGCAGCTTCCCTCTAAAATCTTACGGTATGCTATATATGGTATTGAAAAAAATATTGCCATACATAGTGGTATAGAAATATTTGTTACTTTAATAAACAATTCATCCTGTACGTATATCGGTTTAGGAGTATTTATATTATAAAAATATATTATTATCCCACTTATAGGTACAATCATTGCTAATATTCTTCTTACCCATTTTCTCTTAGCCCACTTAGGATGCTTCTTATATTGTGTTCTTTCCAATATTCTCTTTAGCTTTGGATCTGGATAATATTGCTGCATATTCAAACTCCCCCTTTTATCAGACTATTCTTTTAATTTAATGAAAACTTATACCATTTTACTTTGGAATCTTCAATACCCTTCAATACCCTTCAATATTCTTCAATATTTTCTCTATATTTTCTTTTATTTTGCTAATATTAGGGGTAACTGATTTACTTATATTAACTTAAAATAAATAGCTGTTGCATACAATACCCTCTTCTTACCATATTACCAAATTTCACTCATATGATAAAGTACTTTCCGCATTTTATGTATATAATACCATTATTATGTATTATCCTGTAAATTAGTCCATGCTTGCTTTTAATTCTTTTTTTCGTATATTCCTCATAGTTCAAATGCCTCCATTTATATATGAATACATCGAAAAATTAATAACTTCAGCCTTTAACAAATGAAATCCTTAACAATTATCCGAATAAAAATAGAGCTATTGCACTAATTATTTCATGCAATAGCTCCATTTTTATTTCTTCTATATTCTTTTAGGAATCTGAAAATAAATAACAAGCCCAAATAGACTAGCAGATGGACTTATTTATTTTTTGAAGATGCCTTATATAGTAGCCATTAATATTTCAACTTTTCCAGTAAACATTAATTGCTTATAGCCACTTGGTATAATAAAGTTGTCACCTTTCTTTATAACTTCATCACCAATTTTTCCGTTTCCCTCTACTACAGTACATAATATAAATGGCGCCTTTTCGTTAATTTCAGCTTTTCCATCAATACTGTATCTAAAGGAAGTAAAGTATTTGCTTTCAACAAAAGTAGTCTTCTTATAACCTTCTCCTGCTTCTTCTTTAGGTACAACAGGTGTATTTTCTTGTGGAACCTCGATTACCTCAATTGATCTATCAATGTGAAGCTCTCTCTTGTTTCCATTATCATCTACTCTATCATAGTCATACAATCTATAAGTTGTATCAGATGATTGTTGTATTTCATATATTAATGTATTTTCACAGATAGCGTGAACTGTTCCTGATGGAATGAAGAAATAATCACCTTTCTGTATGTTTCTATAATTAAGGAACTTATCCCATTCTCCATTATTAATTCTATTAACTAACTCTTCCTTAGTTTTTGCTGTGTGCCCAATTTCTAATACAGTGTCTTCATTGCAATCAAGCACATACCATGCTTCTGTCTTGCCAAATTCTTGATTTTCAACCGTTCTTGCAAATTCATCATTTGGATGCACTTGAATTGAAAGATTATCAGATGCATCTAAAATCTTTGCTAGTAGTGGAAATTCCTTATCTTGAATGTTTCCAAACAGTTCTCTATGTTCTCTATATAATGAAGATAAAGTTTCTCCTTTAAATTCATCATTTAATATGTTACAATCTCCTTCTTTATGAGCTGAGATTGCCCAGCATTCCCCTGTCTTATCTGATGGTATATCATATCCATATATCTCTTTTAATTTTTTACCACCCCATATTTTTTCTTTAAATACAGGTTGTAATCTAATTATGTTTTGCATTCACTTTCCTCCAATCATCTATAGATAATTTCTTTATTTATCTGTATAATAATTTTATCATACTTACTATAATATTTTTACTAATCATAAAAAATGTATAATAATCTAAAATATTGTCTTATATTTATAGGAGGCCAGATGAAAAATTTAATTATAAAAGCAAAAGAAACTCATTCATTAACCAAAGAAGAAATTATAGCCTTACTTCAAGATGAAAGTATAAATGAAGATTTGCTTAAGGCTGCTGATGAGGTTCGTGAAAAATATATAGGTAA
Organism: Clostridium sp. TW13; assembly: GCF_024345225.1. NCBI lineage: Bacteria > Bacillati > Bacillota > Clostridia > Eubacteriales > Clostridiaceae > Inconstantimicrobium > Inconstantimicrobium mannanitabidum. The sequence continues at coordinate 32,917 of NZ_BROD01000001.1, read as the reverse complement.
TGCCGTTCATTTAAGAGGACTTATAGAATTCACTAATATTTGCAAAAGAAATTGTCTTTATTGCGGCTTAAGAAGGGATAATGACAATCTAAAACGTTATAGATTATCTGAAGAGGAAATCATTGATTTTGCCACAAAAGCTGTTGAGTATGGCTATAGAAGTATTGTTCTTCAAGGTGGTGAAGATGATTATTTTACTGTTGAAAGACTTACTAGCATAATAAAAAAGATTAAGGCTCTTGATGTAGCACTTATACTAAGTATTGGCGAAAGAAGCTATGAGGAATACAAGGCATTAAAAGAAGCTGGAGCAGATAGATATTTAATAAGAATAGAAACTACTGATACAGCTTTATATGAAGAGCTTGATCCTGGCATGAGTCATGAAAATAGAAAACAATGCTTAAGAAATTTAAAAGAAATAGGATATGAAGTTGGAAGTGGTTCTCTTGTTGGTCTTCCTGGACAAACTGTTGAATCTCTTGCTGATGACATACTATTCTTCAAAGAAATTGATGCGGATATGGTTGGTATTGGCCCATTTATTCCAAATGAGGATACCCCTCTTAAGGATGCTAGTGTAGAAGGACACTTTACCCTTGCCTTAAAGGTAATGGCAATAACAAGATTACTTATGCCTACTCTTAACATTCCAGCTACAACTGCTATGGAAAGTTTAAATAAAAATGGTAGAGTTATGGCCTTACAAAGTGGTGCAAATGTTGTTATGCCTAATGTTACAGAAGGTGAATATAGAAAATTATATGCACTTTATCCAGGAAAGATATGTATAAGTGATACTCCTGCTCATTGCAGAGGTTGTATTTCCGGAAAAATTCAAGGCATTGGCAGAACCATTTCCACAACTACTGGTTCCCATAAAGATCAAATGTCTATGCATAAGGAATAATATTTTGCAAATAATAAGAACTAGGAGAAGGTTACCCTCTACCTAGTTCTTATTATTTACTATAAACTATTATTGTGCATCTTCACACATTATCTTCTATTAACTCTTACTCTCTTAACTCTTAATGAATTAAGAACTCTGAATTTTCTGTAAAACCATACTGTTACAGCTACGACTTCTAATACGAATCCGCCTATTAATAAACTATGTGTTAACATATAACATCAACTCCTAAGTATAATTTACTTTTAAGCTATATTGTTATTATATCACTTTCAACTTTAATCTCAATGGTTATATTGTTACTAAAGTTTTAACATTCTACACTATCACCACATTTTCACATCCATTAGAAATACAGATATCCTTCAATGCTTCCATATACTCTACTGATGGAGACGGACAATTTTTAATATCTTCTCTTACTCCTAATGGACGAAATTTTATAAGTTTATATCTAACCTTTGGATTTAATTCAGCTATTTTTTTGCTTACCTTTTGTATTGTCTCTTCATTATCTAATATGTCTGGAACAACTACTGTTCTGACCTCATACATCTTATCCTCTTTTAAAAGATAGTCTAGATTGTCCAAAACATTTTTATTGTCTGCTCCAATATACTTTTTGTGTTCTTCACTGTCCCAAGCCTTAACATCTAACATAACTTTGTCTGTTAAACTAAGTAATTCTTGCATTTCACTGAATAAATTAGATCCATTAGAATCAATAAAGCAAGTTAGACCTTTCTTCTTTGCTTCCCTGAAAAGTTCAATCAAAAATTCTTCTTGAAGAGTACATTCTCCTCCAGAGGTTGTAATCCCCGAAATAAATGGTTCATACTTTTCTATTTCCGCAATTACCTGCTGTACATTCATTTTTTGAGTCTTTGGTGTACTCAGCTTTTTACAAGTCTTAACACAGGTATCACAATTCACACAAATCTCTTTGTTCCAAATTACATTACCTTCTGATAAGGTCAATGCCTTAACTGGGCATGCTTCCACACATTGTCCACAACCCACACAACTCTTTATGGTTTCTGGATTGTGGCAATATATACAATTAAAGTTGCATCCTTGAAGAAATATAGCAGTTCTATTACCGGGCCCATCTACAGAACTAAATGGAATAATCTTATTTACTATAGCTTCTTTCATAGACTATCTTACTTTTCTCTCTAATACTTTAGATGCTTTACATGTTCTTAAACCTAGAACTACTGTATCTTGAGTAACTGCTTCACCCCTGTCTAACTTCTCCATATCACTTCTTTTTACAAGATATCCAGTGATTCTTATAACATCACTATCTGATGAATAAAGTGAGAAATATCTAACACCTTGCTTAAAGGCTCCATTAATGATATCAAGGATGTATTCAGGATTATTTGTAGAATTCTTTTCAAATGGGAATATGTCTCCAATTCCTGATACGAAATACTTATGGAATAATCCACAATGTCTTAATTGTTTCCACAATTCTGGTTCTTCACCTAATGGAATTCTACATCCTGGACTTGTTCCATTATCACTTTCTATACCTACTTGAGCATGTAAAAGGAACTGCTCATTTGTACAGTACTTATTTTTGTGCTCTTTAACCATCTTATCCATAATCTCTATGATTTCAACACCTAGGTTATCAGCCTTATCTGAATGTCCAAATCTATCTTCTTGCTTTGTAGCATTTAATAAACCATTAACACATTCAGCTAAACCAAACATTCCAAACATACCTGTGAATTTATCTCTGTGAATAAATCCTTCCTTAACCAAGAAAGAAGTTTCAAAGAATCCGCTTTCTTCAACCAAGTATCTTATTCTTTCGTCCATATAACCCAACATCTCTTTTATGGCATGTGGTAATTGAACATTTTTAAAATCTTCTACTGAACTAGCTTTTGCTGCAAGTTTAGCTAAATTCATTCTTACAAGGGTAAAGCTACCTCCCCCTATGCTTAGGCCGTTATAGCAGCTTGCTATAGCATACTCTCCTTTAAAATCAGCTCTGAACATCTCATCATTTGCAAAACTAGGCTTTGCTGTAACTAATGCTGTCTTAACTGATTCTATTGCAAATTCTCTTTCAGTTTCTTTGCTATACTTTAATGTTATATTTGGTATAGCAGTTTCAAGCTCTCTTTCTGCTCTTAATATTATTCTTCCCGCCTTAGAATCTCTTGGTCCTATATCGGCATGGCAGAATGAATCAGTAATTGTTCTATCAATATGCTTTAAGAATAGTTTAATTGCCTTATATGCCTCTTCTTCATCCTCTATATATGGATCAAGTAAGTAATCAATGTTTCCAAGATATACAGGCATAGTTGTTATTGATGGAACGTGTTTGTAAAGTATCAATAAATTATTCACTGCATCCCAAATGTCTGTTGCTGGCTCTAAGCCTAAGAATTCACATCCGTCTTTCATGAATTTTTCATAATCAGGAATAATGTATCTTGGTCTGTAAGGTGCATGACCTTCAAACAAATCACATATTATTCCTTCATCTCTTAGTTTTTGAGCTTCAGCACTAATGTTCAATACATTTAGAGAATCTTCTGCTGCATGAGCTAAAGAAACTAATCTTTGCTCGTAAGTTAAAGTTGGGTCCTTAATAATTTTTTCTACTTCGTTCATTTATACATTCACTCCATAATCATATTTTAACTACTCGAATAAATGTAGTTCTTTAACATGTAAATGGATTAAGGCATCTGAAAATACATAGGTTTATATACTAGTTTATTTTCGAATACCTAGACATGCTGTTAACCTTATTTTATACTAAATTTTTTCTTTCGTAAATATCGTCTTTCCACTAAATATGTATATATTTATATTGATACATATATATTTTTTTATTATTAAATATTTATATTTTTATGCCCAAATTATAAACATCTCTATAAAACTTATTTTTCTAATCTCTCTCTAAAATTAATAAGGAAAGTCAATAAATGACTTTCCTTACACTAAAAATTATATATTAAACCATCTTTAATCAATGAAAATGGTATTAAAAATTCTCTATATCCTGAGGAATATGGTGCAATTTCATATAATCCAAAATGAATCACTATACCATCTTTAGTTATGTAGTAGCTTTGATTATCTTTTATTCCTTTAAATTGTTTTCCTGCATCAAAATATATATCCTTCTCCTTGAGTATATCCGTTCTAATTTTAGTGTTTATTACTCTTTTAAAATCATAATTTTTCTTAAATAGTTCATTTAACTTTATATACTTCTGCTTTTTTATATCAAAGTTATACATAGACTTTGAGCTTATACCATGAGCCCCTCCTGTATATTGATATTTATCTAAAAAAGTGCTTATAAAATCATTGTTATTATATGTAATTTTATATGTACCAAATAACTCAAATTCTCTTATTGGAAAATTATTTTTCTTTGCTTGTTCAATATATTGTTTATCTAACTCCATCATATCTCTTTTCCACGTATCTATTTCTTGCTTTATTCTATTGTTTAAATCTTCAAGCTTTTTATCCTTACCACCAAATTGCGGATATTTTATGTTTATCTTGATATTCTCACCAACACTGTTCTCACTCATTTCAATCTCAGGTACTGAATTTTCAATAGCATAACAGCTTTGAACCATTCTATTTTGAAAAATAATCATTATAATCAAAACAAATATGGAAAATCTCGTAATTTTTTTCATAACTTAAACCTCCAAATTATTTTTTAATATACCTTATCCACAGTTATTATTATCCTAAGCTAAATTTTTTATTATATATGCCACTATTACTTTTCTACATCTATTTTTTAGCCATTTGCTTAAAACGTTGAATAAATAAATATCATTTTACTATACTAGAATATATTACTTAAGCATCTTAAAATAAATAGCAAGTCTAAATATGCTAGTGAACTTCATAATTTTGGATTTTTTTCTTTATTAACATACTATTCAACAAGTTATCCACAGGCACCTGTGGATTATGTTGATAACATCCAATTTTTGTATTTAATTTTATTTAAACTTTATTAACTGTTATTATTACCCGTTTTTTGTTATTATTATATTGATTCTATTTTTAGGGGGATTGTACATGCTTTTTTATATTATTTTCATTGTTTTTATAATATTTATGTTGAGTTTATATTTTACAAGCAATTATCTTTTAAGCTTAGTTACTAGTCGTAAACTACATAATGAAGAAGAATCTCTAAAAAAATTAGCCAATAAGAAAATACTTAATATGAATTTACTAAAATCTTTAGATAAAGAAGATATATTTATTACATCTAAGGATTCTTTGAATCTTCATGGTGTATTAGTAAAAAATTCGCAAAAAACAGATAAATTTATTATACTTATTCATGGAGTTTCTATCGGTTATGTAGGTTCATTAAAATATATTGAGTCTTTTTATAATAGGGGATTTAACATTCTCATTATAAGTCAAAGGCGTCATGGTAAAAGTGAAGGAAAATATTCTACTTATGGTTATTACGAAAAATATGATTTAGATTGTTGGGTAGAATATTTAATAAATAGATTTGGAAAACAAATTTATCTTGGAATGCACGGTGAGTCAATGGGAGCTGGTACTGTTCTTCAATACCCTGCTTTAAATAAATATGTCAAGTTTATAATTGCTGACTGTGGATATAGTGATATGATTACATTGATAAAATTTGAGATCAAGCATGACTTTCCAAAATATCTTCATGCTTTTCTACTTTTAGTGCTGAAGTTATCAAGAATAAGAGCTCTTTATAAAGCTAAATTTGATTTTTCTAAAGTATCACCAATTAAAGTTGTTGAAAAAACAGAACTTCCAATCTTATTTATTCATGGAAAAGAAGATTATTTCGTTCCTTGGCACATGAGTGTAGATATGTATGAAAAAAAGCTTCACGGATATAGACAATTACTTCTAGTAGATAAGGCTGAACATGCTAATTCTATAGAAGTTAACAAAAAGCTCTATGAAGAAGCTATAGATACTTTCTTTAAAGAAATTCAATGTAAGGAGTAAACAAATGAATTTTAAAAAACAAAATATTATTCTAGTTCTTCTTTGTATTATGTTATTCTGTACTACCAGTTATGTTGTTTTCTTAGGGAAAAATAACCTATTAGCTGAAATAGCAAAAAAGGCAGAACAAATACAAAATAAGCAAAACAAAACTGCATCTCAACAGAAGGAATCACCTGCTAATGAGGATGATTTAACGACTGATGATATTGGCATTCCTGTTCTTGTTTATACTGCTATTAACTCAAATAACGTTACCCCTGAAAACTTTAAAGCTCAAATGAATTATATAAAGGATAATGGTTACACAACTATAACTTTGGATGATTTGTACCAATATCTTAGCGCATCAAAAAAAATACCTAAAAAGTCTATTGTAATAACTATAGATAATGGATACTCAAGCATATATAGATATGCTTATCCAATATTAAAAGAATTAAATTTCAAAGCTACAGTATTTGTTTCTTCTGATTCCATTAATTCTAAAGACTATCTAAAAAACAATGAACTTAAGGACATGGTCAATAACTCTATTGACATTGAAAGTAATTCTGCAAAAGATCAAATTCTTTCTAGCTTAAGCGTTAGTACACAAAACACAAGTTTAGCAAATTCAAAAAAGAGCATTCAAGATATTACTGGAAAAGAAGTAAAATATCTAGCCTATCCTCAAGGTAAGTGTTCAGAATCAACAAAAAAGGCAGCTAAAGATTCTGGATATCTAATGGCTTTTAATCTGGCAAATAAACTTGCTGATAAAAAAGATAATCTCTTAAATTTGGATAGATTATTCATAACAAAGGCTGACACATTAGAATCCTTTATGCAAAAGGTAACTAAAAGTCCTAAAAATTAATGTATTTAATCAGTATTCTTCTGGACATATCACTCAATAAGCAATTTAACTTAATATGACTTTTTTCAAAAATCTCTTTTCAAATTAGATTCTTATTAGAAATTTAATTTAAAAAGAGATTTTCTTATTTCAAGGATTCATATGAAATTTTTTTAGAAATTATGGCAATAATATATTTCTAGAAACATATATTTCAATTATTATGCTTCATTTTCTAGAACAAGCAAGTAATTTGTCTATATAAAATCTACTTGATATTGGAGTTGATAATTAATGAATAAGAAAAAAGTCATTCTCAATCTGGCAGCTACTATAATTTTAATCGCTGCTTTCAGTATTTTTATATTATTAAAAACCAAATATATACATAATCCTATTTCTAATGGATCTATTACTTCAAATATTAAAACTGCTGATGCAAAGGTAAAAAATAACGTTAAAGAGCAGGTACTAAATTTCAATGAAATCCCACTAACTAGAGGAGATATCAATATTCCAGTGCTTTGTTATCATGATGTGAACCCAAAACAAAGTAATGCTCTTTTATTAGATCCAGAAAAATTTAAAGCTCAAATGCAGTATTTAAAAGACAATAATTATATTCCCATTACTCTAGAAGAACTTTATGGTTTCTTAAAAGAAAATAAAGAAATTCCAACAAAATCAGTAGTTATTACTTTTGATGATGGATATAAAGGAAACTATACCTATGCCTATCCTATTTTAAAAGATTTTAACTTTAAAGCTACCATATTTATGATATCTGATTTTGCCGACAATGATTTATACTTAAGCAAAAAAGAATTAAAGGAATTATCAGATAACGGAATAGAAATTCAAAGCCACACTGACATACATCGCGATTTATCTAAATTGAGTAAAGAAGCACAAATTTCAACTATGAAAACTTCTAAGAAGAACCTAGAAGCTATTATTAATAAATCTGTAGATTATATTGCTTATCCTTTTGGTAATAGCAACCCTTCTACTAGAGAAGCAGCCAAAGAAGCTGGTTATAAACTAGGCTTTAACCTTAACGGGAAAATGGCAGATAAATCTGATAATAGCTATAATATAGATCGACTATATATTAGCAATGATTATTCTCTGCAACAATTTATAAATAAACTAACTAAAAGCCCTAAAAATTAAACCATATAAATAGAGGAAGCATACTAAATTTTTGATGCTTCCTCTGTCTTTTTAGATGATTTTATAAGTTTATCAAGTTCTCTAAGCTCATTCTCCGTTATATTTCTCCACTTACCTATAGGTAAATTACCTAGCTTTATATTCATTATTCTAACTCTCTCAAGTTTTACTACCTTATACCCAAAGAATTCACACATACGTCTAATTTGTCTGTTTAAGCCTTGAGTAAGAATTATTCTAAACACTTTCTTACCTTCTTTTTTGACTGTACACTGCTTAGTAACACAGCCTAAAATGGGCACACCATTTGCCATTCCATCAATAAAACTATCTGTTATAGGCTTATCTACTGTTACAACATATTCCTTATCATGGTTATTTCCTGCTCTCAAAATTTTATTTACTATATCACCATCATTAGTCAAAAAAATTAATCCTTGTGAATCTTTATCTAACCTTCCTATTGGAAAAATTCTTTTTTCGTGATTTACGAAGTCAACTATATTTCCTTTAATCTTATGTTCTGTTGTGCAAGTAATTCCTACTGGCTTATTTAATGCTATATAGACTAGTTTCTCTTCTTGTGATATAAGCTTGCCCTGAACTTCTACCCTATCACCTTTTTTAACTTTAACTCCCATAATAGCAACTTCGCCATTTACTTTTACCTTGCCTTGTTCTATTAACTTATCTGCTTCTCTCCTAGAAGTGTATCCAGATTCACTAATAAATTTATTTAACCTTACCTCATCTTTTCTTTCTTCATGAGTTATTATAGAATTGTCATGCATTAATTACTATCCTTTCCTTTTTTATCACTCTTAAACTCTACTTCAGTTCCAGCATTATTTACATTGACTTGTATGTTTTTATCATTAAGTGTTTCCTTCATTAATATAAAGTCTTTCTCCTCTAGGGGTTTCCCACTTACTACTATAAGTAACTTGTTAGGACTTTGTGGTACCATTTCTTCTTTTATTATATCCAATGCTAGAATATTTAATAAGGAATCCACAGGTTGAGATTCATAATCAATATCTGCAATTAATCTCTTGCCCCTCTTAGTTTCAGATGTTAAATTTATAACCTTTGAAAATCTGTTTATATCTATTTTAATATCTGATGTACAGCTAACAACTACTGTAGTAGTTACAGAACTACTTATAGCTATCCAAGCTATTATTGCAATTGTAAGAATGCCAGCTGCAGGAATAATAAACTTACTATAAAATTTAAATCCTTTTGCTTTGATACCTGTAACCTCATATCCAATATTAGAATCAGGTAACTTTAATTTTTGAACTTTTCCATTTGCGGTCAGTATTATTGTATATCTATTATTTTTTGCTAAAACAAGCCCTGTTGCCATCTTCTTCTCATCCTTAATTAAAGCTATCTCAGTATCTTCAACACTCTCAATAGCAGATATTTGAAGATAGTCTTTAATAATTTTGTAATCCGGTCTTGATAGCATTACAACGTAAAATTTAATATAGTCACTCCACTTTTCCAAAAAACTTTTAGATTCAAAAGTTTCTTTTACTATTCCTCTATACGGCAAATCTCTTTTTCTAAAAAAAGCCTCCATCAATTCTTCATTTTCTACTATAAAATAGGCTATATTAAATATAACATTTCTTACATCATCTGATGGGATATTACTGCATAGATCTGCTAAATGAACTTTATACAGTCTAAGTTCCTTATAAAAGAAAGATATAGCTTCCTTTTTCTTTTTTACATCAATCTCATTTTCTACAACTCTTATACTTCTTCTTTGACTAAACTTATATTTACTTCTATTAAATATCTCGCTCATCTTTTCTTCCCCTATTTCTTTAATATACCTTTAATAACCAACCTCTGCTTTGCACCAATTGTACATGTTACTAAAGTAATTGTTTTTTCTTTTGTTGAATCTAAGATTTCTACTTTATCTGGGTTTACTATAAAACTATCGTTAACTATATACGTGAATTGTGCTTCTTTAGTTTGTACTATAATTTCATCACCTTTATTGAGCTTGTCCAAATCTTTAAAATACTCCGCATAGGTAAAATTTCTGTGTCCTGCCACAGCAAAGTTACCATTTTCACCTGGCATAGCAGTCTTTTTAAAATGCCCCAATGCATACCTAAGTACTTCATCTCCCGTTCCTTCTGCCACAGCTACCTCTACATTTATTTTAGGTATCTTCATTAAGGCAATAGGAGTAATATTGCTAACAATGCTATTGTCTTCTTTCTTGCTGTTATTTTCTGCTGGCTTATCTGGCTCCTTTTGTTTCAATATCTGCTGAAACTTATCCTTTAGCTGCTGCTGACCTTTATATGTAGTATATTTCCTATAGCCCACTACACCGATAACTGTAATGCCAATTAGTATAAATAAAATTCCTAGATAACGTAATAATTTTTGTTTCATAATTCTACCATACCCCTATAAAAATTTTCTTACTAATTATATTTTACAACATAGTCATTTTTATGTGAACTAAAAAAATATACACAACTATAAATCTTCTTATACATCTGCCTTTTTAATGCATATGAGAACATTTGCTTCAAGGGCAAAAAAATTTTCAGAATATTATAAATATTATTAGTCAAATACTAGGTTTCATGATATAATAATAATATAAATCATTAAGAGGTGTTTTTATGAAAAGTAAAGTTATATATGTTAATTTTAATTCTAAAAACAAGGTTACTAAAAATCCTATTTCAAGGAACTTATTTAGATTGATCATAAATAAGGTAAAAAGATTTTTCAACCGTAATTCATCTAAATCAAATATAATTGAATTCTATAACAAAAATAACATCGTTTAATATTGCTTTCAACTTTTTGTTAACGTTAACATCGCCTTTTGTAAATGTGTTCAATTATTAATTTATATGTTACAATATGTAAAGATTAATAATAACGAGGTGATTTAATGAGAATTGGATTAGGATATGATGTGCATAGATTAGTCAATGATAGACCTTTAATTCTTGGTGGCGTTAAAATTCCATATGAAAAAGGACTGCTTGGACATTCTGATGCAGATGTTTTACTTCATGCTATAATGGATGCACTATTAGGTGCATTAGCTTTAGGAGACTTAGGAAAGCATTTTCCTGATACAGATAACAACTTTAAAGATATTTCTAGTGAGCTTCTTTTACAAAAAGTCTATGATTTAATTTTAAATAAAGGCTATAAGGTTTCTAACTTAGATTCAATAATTATTGCTCAAAAACCTAAAATGGCTCCTTATATAGATTCTATGCGAGAGAATATTGCTAAACTACTTAATATTTCAGTGGATGATGTTAGCGTAAAAGCTACTACAGAAGAAGGGTTAGGCTTCACTGGAAGCGGTGAAGGAATATCTTCACAATGTGTATGTCTTTTAGAAAAAATAAAATAGAAATGAAATAGCCTGTAAGAAATTCTTACAGGCTATTATTTTGGTGCACCATCAGGGACTCGAACCCAAGACACCCTGATTAAGAGTCAGGTGCTCTACCAACTGAGCTAATGGTGCATAATTTGGAGCGGGTGATGAGAATCGAACTCACGTAACTAGCTTGGAAGGCTAGGGCTCTACCATTGAGCTACACCCGCTTAACACAAGTATTATTATAGTAACTCTTGTCCATTTTGTCAAGCATTTTATATTTTGGATACAACTTCTTTACTTACTCTACTCTTTTAATAAGATAAAAAAATCAATCCGCATGACCAAATACATATTAAAATTTGGCTGGGATAGTAGGATTCGAACCTACGAGTGCTGGAGTCAGAGTCCAGTGCCTTACCGCTTGGCGATATCCCATCATTTTTAATATAATTTTATTATGGAAAATAGATACAGAATCAATTCTGTATCTACTGGCTGGGATAGCAGGATTTGAACCTACGAATGATGGAGTCAAAGTCCATTGCCTTACCGCTTGGCGATATCCCAATATATGGTGCGTCTTAAGAGATTCGAACTCCTGGCCCACGCCTTAGAAGGGCGTTGCTCTATCCAGCTGAGCTAAAGACGCTTATTTGTTACGAACTTAATTATACTTACCTTAATATCACTTGTCAATATTTTTTTCTCTATTTTGACATCTTAAGCCATAGCTTCTACTGAAAATATACAATTAATTTATATAAATACTCTGCTTTCTCAAACTAAGTTCTTATTCCACTTTAAAAGCTATCTGGGAATTTATTTCTATTATGATTTCTAAAAAATAAAAATTCTTAGAATTAAACTTGTCCATTTAATTCTAAGAACTAATATTTATTATAATATGTCAACTAAATTTACTGCTAAAATCTTCTTTAACTTTTCTCCCTTGCTTAGATCCGTTCCAGCATTTTTACAAATATCTCTTAATTCACTCTCAGTAACCCCTATTTTATCCACTAAAGTTTCCTCACTACCTGTAACACTATTGCTATAGGTTATAAAATCAAATAGTTCATCACTATTAAACAATACTTTTAAATATAAAAATCTCTCACTATTTCCTCTCCAAGATTTATTAAAATCTCTTGCAAAGCGATTTAACTCCTTAGCCAAATTTACACTGCCAAGCTGCCAACAGTTCTGCAACCTTTGTACTTGTCTCTTCATTTCAATTATTTCATCCCTAAATTTATCACTATCTTTCATTGCAACTTGAATAACGTCCTCTACAGTTTTTACTGAGCCATCAGTTATTTTTCCACCTTTTCCTTCTATCCATCTCTCATAAGCCATTGGCAAAAAACAATATTGGATATAACCTAGTAACATTTTTAAATTCGGTATTGGTGCCCATACGCTTTCTATACCTGTTTTTCTATTAAAAACTATTGAATGAAAATATACTGTTTTGTTGGTGATAGGTTCTCCTAAAAAGATTCTTCCTTTGTAAGTTCTATTCTTTTCTATTACTTTTTGCCAGTAATTGAATGAATTGTACTTTGCTATCATTACCTTACACCTCAATTCCATAATATTTAGTATATTGAAATTAAATTTGTACGTTACAGAAAAGACTATTAAAAAATTTATTAGTTCCACTAGTATTGAGTTATTAAATACTAATTTCAATAATATATATCTTACTATAATTATATATTAATAACGTTTACATTGCAACAAGAATAATGAAATTAAAGGCTTAATAACCATTTTTTTGCACAATAATCTTTTTGTTTGCAATATGCATATTTTTATTGTATAAAATCTCAAAAAAATAAAAAAAGTAGTGCTAATCAACACTACTTTCTTTGGAGCGAAAGACGGGACTCGAACCCGCAACTTTCACCTTGGCAAGGTGACACTCTACCATTGAGTCACTTCCGCATAATTGGTGCAGGTGAAGGGAGTCGAACCCCCACGTCGTAAAACGCTAGATCCTAAGTCTAGTGCGTCTGCCAATTCCGCCACACCTGCATTACATTATTCATTATATCATTGTTTTCTACAAAATCAAGAAAAATTTTGATTATTATTTTGTAATTTTTTTAACATTACTTGAATATTACTTTGTATAAGGAAGTATTTTTTACCTATACTTATTTAATAACGAGGGGGTCTATTACTTATAATGTTAAACTTGGATGATCTATTATTGAAAGAAGCCAAAAAAGCAATAAAATCTTTAAATAAGGAATATTGCCAAATATCAACCATTAAGATTATTGAAAAAATGACTGGAACTAGGTACTCTCCTCAACATAGTACTAACAACATTGGTTTATCTGGCTTTTTAAGCATTCATCAAAAAGAACTTGGAATTGAGTATCTTAACACTGAATTCGTTACCATAGATGAAATTCCAATTTCTACAACTGTTTGGAGAGTAATATAATTTTTTTGGATGTAATTTAATAGTTGACATATTTAAACATGATAACTATAATGAGACTTATATTAAAACAATGACGAGGACAGTAGATTATCTAATCATTTTCAGAGAGAAATACATTGGTGTGAGTATTTTAAATGATTTTTAATTGAAGACCACCTCTGAGTGACTCTAATAAAGTCCGTGAAATCACGTTACGATTTATTAAGTGGTTAATCTATAACTAGGTTAGCAATTAGGGTGGAACCGCGAGATTTATACTCTCGTCCCTTTCTATATATTTTAGAAAGGGACGGGAGTTTTTGTTTTTTAATCTTGTATTCTAAAAATTAATATACATACAAATATGAAAGGAGAATTATTATGATAAAAATTACTTTAAAAGACGGTTCAGTAAAAGAATTTGAAGCTGGACTTTCTGTGTTAGAAATCGCCAAAAATATAAGTGAAGGATTAGCAAGGGTGGCTTTATGTGGAACCGTAAATGGAGAAGTGGTTGATTTACGTCACATTGTAAATAGTGATTGTAACCTAAACATCTGCACTTTTGATTCACAAGAAGGTAAAGATGCTTTCAGACATACAGTTTCTCATGTATTATCTGCTGCAGTAAAGAAGTTATATCCAAATGCTAAGCTAGCAATCGGGCCTGCAGTCGTTAATGGATTCTATTATGACTTTGATATTGATGGATCTTTCTCTGCTACAGACTTAGAAAAAATTGAAGCTGAAATGAGAGAAATAATTAAAGCTAATGAAGAAATCAAAAGATTTGAACTTCCAAGAGCTGAAGCTTTAAAATTAATGGAAGACAAAAATGAACCTTACAAGGTTGAATTAATTAATGATTTACCTGAGGATGCAGTTATTTCTTTCTACGAAATTGGTGGTCTTGTTGACTTATGTGCTGGTCCACATATTATGTCATTAAAACCTCTTAAAGCAATAAAATTAACAAGATCAACAGGTGCTTATTGGAAGGGAAATGAAAACAATAAGATGCTTGCAAGAATTTATGGTACTGCTTTCCCTAAGAAGAGCGATTTAGATGAATTCCTTGAAGCTTTAGAAGAAGCTAAAAAGAGAGATCACAACAAATTAGGTAGAGAATTAAAATTCTTCACTACTGATGAAAATGTTGGTCAAGGTCTTCCTCTACTAATGCCTAAGGGTGCAAAGATAGTTCAAGTTCTTCAAAGATGGATAGAAGATGAAGAAGAAAAGAGAGGCTACCTATTAACAAAGACTCCTTTAATGGCAAAGAGCGACCTTTACAAAATTTCTGGTCACTGGGATCACTATAAAGATGGAATGTTTGTTTTAGGTGATGAAGAACATGATGCTGAAGTTTTAGCTTTAAGACCTATGACTTGCCCATTCCAATATTCAATTTACAACAGTGAACAACACAGCTATAGAGACCTACCACTAAGATATGCTGAAACTTCTACTCTATTCAGAAAAGAAGCATCTGGTGAAATGCATGGTCTTATAAGAGTTAGACAGTTTACTTTAGCTGATGGTCACCTAATTGTTAGACCTGATCAGCTTGAAGAAGAATTTAAAGGTGTTGTAGACCTAGTTAAATATGTAATGACTACTTTAGGAATTGAAAATGATATATCTTATAGATTCTCAAAATGGGATCCTAACAATACAGAAAAATATATCAATGATCCTGAAGCTTGGGAAAGCACTCAAAACTTAATGAGACAAATATTAAATCATTTAAATATAGATTTCATTGAAGCAGAAGATGAAGCTGCCTTCTATGGTCCAAAACTTGACGTTCAATTTAGAAATGTTCATGGAAAGGAAGACACTCTTTTCACTATTCAAATAGACTTCGCTCTTGCAGAAAGATTTGATATGTCTTATGTTGATAAAGATGGCGAAAAGAAACGTCCATATATAATTCACAGGTCTTCAATAGGCTGCTACGAAAGAACTTTAGCAATGCTTATAGAAAAATATGCTGGTGCTCTACCAACTTGGATGGCTCCAGTTCAAGCTAAGGTACTTCCAATTTCAGATAAGTACAATGATTATGCTGAAGAAGTTACTAAAGCATTAAGAAACAAAGGTCTAAGAGTTGAGACTGATTATAGAGCTGAAAAGATTGGTTATAAAATCAGAGAAGCTAGACTTGAAAGAACTCCTTATATATTAGTAGTTGGAGAAAAAGAAGCTGCTAACAAAGAAGTTTCTGTAAGAAGCAGAAAAAATGGAGAAGAAGGTTCACTTCCATTAGTAGATTTAGTTAATAGAATCGTTAAAGAAGTTGAAGATAAAGAAAAATAATATTTAAGCAAAAACCCTGTAGTGAATTAATTTTAGTTCACTACAGGGTTTTAAATATTATAATCTAATAACTTGTCTAATAACTTAATTACCTGTTAAATTACACAGATTCCTCTTCTTATCTGAGAACTCAGACAGCTTATATTACCATCATTGTTTTTACACCAGAAACAAAAGCAAGATTACTTATTTGTTTAACTCTATTTTCTAATTCATTTTCAGAATCAGCCCCTGCTAATATAATAACTTCATCCTCTGCTATATCTACACACTTTACATTTTCAAAATGCTGCTTAGCTTCATTTATTGCTGTTTCAGATTCAAGTGTGCTTATTCTTATCATAGCTTCACATGACTGTGAAATGCTGTTATCTAATTCTGATATATTTCCTTTAAAACAATCTACAGTATAAGTTCTGTTCTCAATCAAATCAATTAAATCTCCAAATACTGCTGATGCGGTTGGTAATTTTCCAGCACCTTTACCTGTAAAAATCAATTCTCCTACTGCATCCCCTGTAACTGTAACTGAATTAAATTCATTATCAACATTGGCTAACTTATCTTCATTGCTTATTAATACTGGCTTGACTGCTGCATATATACTGTCTTTATTTCTTTTGCTTTGAGCTACCAGCTTTATTTTGCAGTTAATTGAATTGGCATATTTAAAATCTTTGCTATCTATATTAGTAATTCCTTCGGTGATTATATCCTTCCAGTATACCTTTTGGTCATAGGCGATACTTGATAATATAGCAAGTTTTCTAGCCGCATCATACCCCAATACATCTGCTTCTGGATTAGCTTCAGCAAACCCCAATTCTTGTGCTATTTTTAATGCTTCTTTATATTCAAGCCCCTCTTTATCCATCTTGGTTAATATAAAATTAGTTGTTCCATTTAGAATAGCTTTTATACTTTCAATATTATTTCCTGAGCGAAGAGATTCTGTTAATGGCTTAATTATAGGAATCCCACCAGCTACACTAGCTTCAAATCTTAGTGTAACTCCATGTTCCTTTGCTAATAAAAATAATGGTTCCCCCAATTCAGCTATTAAATCCTTATTTGCTGTTATTATATTTTTGTTTGCCTTGATGGCAGACTCAACATATTCATAAGTAGGATGTAAGCCTCCCATTACTTCTACCAATATATCAAAACCTTTGTTAAGTAATTCATTAATATCCTCAGTAATTAAATCTGAATACAGTTCATCTCTATGCTTTGATTTATTTCTTACCAAAATAGAAACTATATTTATCTCTTTTCTACCAAGTCTATCGTTATATCTTTCAACAAGTTCAACTACTCCGCTTCCAACTACTCCATATCCCAACAATGCTATATTAACCATCTTAAGCCTCCTATTGCCTATTGCTTATTACTTATTTCAATTTGTTAAAGCCCTTTTCAAAGTCTCTAATCAAATCTTCTACTTTTTCTATTCCCACTGAAACTCTTATAAGATCTGGAGCTACCCCACTCTTAATTTGCTCCTCTTCTGATAATTGACTGTGAGTAGTACTTGCTGGATGCAATAATGATGTTCTAGCATCCCCTAAATGTACTGCTAGTGCTACTAATTCTAAGCCCTTTGAAAATTTAGTAGCAGCCTCTACTCCACCTTTGATTCCAAAAGTAAGCAAGCCTGACGCTCCAGTCTTTAAGTACTTATGAGCTCTTCCATAATATTTGTTCCCTTCAAGGAAGGGATAGTTTACCCAACTTACATTTGGATTCTTATCTAAGTATCTAGCAAGCTCCAATGCATTGTAGCTATGTCTTTCCATTCTTAAATGTAGAGTCTCAAGTCCAAGGTTTGTAAGATATGCATTGAAAGGACTTGGACTTGCTCCTAAATCTCTTAGCATTTGAACTCTTAACTTAGTTATATAAGCTGCATTGCCAAAGGTTTCAACATACTTAACTCCATGATAACTTTCATCTGGTTCCACTAATCCTTTAAATTTACCGTTATCCCAGTTAAAGGTTCCTCCATCTACTACAATTCCACCTAAAGCTGTAGCATGACCATCAGAATATTTGCTTGTGGAATGTACCACTATATCTACCCCAAAATCAAATGGATTGCACAAATAAGGTGATGCTACTGTGTTATCAACTATAAATGGTATATCCAATTTCTTTGCAATTCTTGAGAATTTGTCAAAATCCAATATGTTAAGTCCTGGATTTCCTATAGTTTCTCCGAATAAGAATTTAGTGTTTGGTTTTGCTGCCTTAAGTATCTCTTCTTCATCTGCTTCTGGATCAACAAAGGTAACATCTATACCATATCTTTTTAATGTTACATTGAACAAATTAAATGTTCCCCCATAAATTGTAGCACTAGAAAGAATATGATCTCCTTCTTCACAGATATTCAAAACCGCTAAAAGTATTGCAGCTTGACCAGAAGCTGTTGCCACAGCACCTACCCCTTTTTCTAGCTGTGTATACTTATCTTCTAAAACAGCTACTGTTGGATTACTTATTCTTGTATAAAGATGACCTTCCTTTGTTAATGCAAATAATCCTGCTAAATCTTCTGGTGTGTCATACTTATAGGTTGTACTTTGATAAAGTGGTGCAACTCTTGGATCACCTGATTTTGGATTGTATCCTCCTTGCACGCAAATAGTGTCAAAATTCCATTCTTTACTCATATATAAAAGCCCCCTTGTATTATTTAGGCATCTTCAAATAATAAGTAAGTCCATATATGATGAATATTTGAACTTATTATTTATTTTGATATTCCTATAACTAAATATCCCCAATGTAAAATCATGTTAGCCAGTTTTTTGATAAATAAAAAAGCTACTTTTTTATCAATTAAGATAAGAAAGTAGCTAATAAGCATGTACATATGGTTATATTACCGCCTTTTTTCAAAAGCAGAAAAAGCCTATTCACTATCTCTCATCTCTCGAAAAATTTCTATGTATAAATGGATACACAGATAATCTTCGCAGGATTTAGCACAGTCTAACTTATGCGGTTAGTTGTTGCCAGGCTTCACAGGGCCAGTCCCTCCACCATTCTTGATAAAAGATCGATCTAGGCATCTTCAAAAAATAAGTAAGTCCATATTCTAGTCTATTTTCCGTTATACTGCGTCAACAGAACCCTTAGATAGCTCACTATCTGCGGAACCTGTTTCCTTGTCTAACTAAAAATATCCGTCGCATATTTGAACTTGTTATTTATTTTCAGATGCCTTATATTTAATTATTAATACTATTATACACATATCAAAAAATTTTACAAGAGTTATTTTAGTTTATTTAGAAATAATTTTCTTTACTCTTATATCATGCTCATCCATGGGTATATACTCTAATAACTGAAAATCATAACATAATGCTATAGTCTCAGCTTTACTATTTTTCTCTAAAAAAGCATCGTAAAATCCACCACCATAACCTAATCTACCACCATTATTATCAAACGCTAATCCTGGAACTATAATTAAATCTATATCTTCCATTACATTATTACAATCTCTAGGTTCTAATATACCAAAAGGAGGCACTTCTACTAAATCATTTAATGAATTTATGTTTATTGCTTTGATCTCATGCTTTTTAATTACCTTTGGTACAGAAATATTCTTTTCATCTTTAAGAGCTCTTTCTATAAATCTCTTTGTATTAATTTCCTCGTCCATTCCTATATAGCAAAATATATTCTTTGCTTTTTTGTACTGCTCATCATTGATTAACACTTCAATTAATTCATCATCATATCTATCTTTAAGCTCTTTATCAGTTTCATAAAATAACTTTCTTTTTGCCTTTATTTCTTGTCTTAACTCACTTTTTTTCATAATTACCTCCCATATTTGATACCATAAAATAAAGTTTCACTACATCTCCACTATTTTAACACAAAACCATCACATAACACTTTTATTATAATATTAGACATCTTCGAGAAATAAGTAAATTTATATATACTTATTTTCAGATGCCTTATCAAATTATATGGAGTGATTAATAATGCAAAAACTTGAAAACAGCAATAATAAGTTTTTACCTTTATTGAAAAATTATTGGCATCTTATAGTTTTAACCTTAATCGGTATACTTTCCTTTTGGTTTAACTTTTATGCCATATCAAAATACGGCTACGGCAACGAATATTATGCTGCAGCAATAAAAAGTATGACCTTAAGTTTCAAAAATTTCTTTTTTGTAGCTTTTGATCCAGCAGGAATGGTTTCTGTTGATAAACCCCCTCTAGGTCTATGGACTCAAGCAATATCTGTTTTAGTATTTGGATATCATGGCTGGGCAATGTTACTTCCTCAAGCTTTAGCAGGAACTGTCTCTTGTATCATGGTATACATACTAACAGCAAAATACTTCGGCCGTCCAGCAGGACTTATTTCTTCTCTTATTTTTGCACTAACACCAGTAGTTGTAGTTGCATCACGTAACAACACTATGGATATGCAATTAATATTTGTACTACTTGTAGCAACTTGGTTTTTATTTAAATCTATTAACACTGGAAAATGGCGTTATTTATTTATAGCCGCACTATTCATAGGTTTAGGCTTTAACATAAAAATGCTTCAAGCTTACACTATACTTCCAGCCTTTGCAATTGTGTACTTATTCTTTGCAAAAGAAAAATTAATCAAGCGTTTTGCTGCTGGAATAATAAGCATGATTATAGTTGTTGCAGTATCTTTTTCATGGGCTACTGTAGTAGATTTATATCCTTCAAGCCAAAGACCTTATGTAGACAGTACTTCTAACAATTCTGTATTTGAACTTATACTTGGACACAACGGTCTTGAAAGAATTACTGGACAAGGCACCACTGGTGGAATGGGTGGTGGTAGCGGAAAGATGGGTACCCCTCCTTCTATGAATGGTGAAAATGGTAATCCACCTTCAATGCCAAATCAAAATAACAGCAATAACTCTACAAATAGCAATGCAAACTCAAATACTTTTAATCCTAATAACAACCAAAATAACTCAAACAATAATCAAACAACAAATAACACTCAAAACAGTAGTAGTAACAATGCTAATCAATCAACTAATGGTCAAAACAATAGCATGGGAAATCCTCCACAAATGCAGGGTGGCCAAGGAAACAATATGGGAACCCCTCCAGAAATGGGAAAAGGGGGTGGACCAAATGGCGGTCAACAAGGCGGAGGAATGGGAAGCAGTGAAATTGGTACTGCTTCTATAGCAAGACTTTGGAGTACTAACCTTTATGGACAAATATCTTGGTTATTATTAACTGCAATCTGCGGTATAATAGTATTCATTCGTAAAATAAACTTAAAGAAACTCACAGAAAAACAATGTGTATTAGCATTCTGGGGATCTTGGCTTGCAACAATGGGTGCATTCTTCAGCTTTGCAGGATTCTATCACAGATACTACCTATGTATGATGGCTCCTGAAATAGCTGTTTTAGCTGGTGTAGGAATAGTTAAAATGTACGAAGAATTTAGATTAAAAGCAAGTTGGAGACAATTTATGCTTCCTATATCATTAGTTGGAACTATGGCTCTACAATTCAAATGTGTATGGAGCTATACAGCATTAAGATCATGGCTTTTACCTATAATGGCAGTTACAGCAATAGCTTCACTTGTCCTTATGGCAGTAAACTACATTAAACCAAAGAAAATAATATCTCTTGTAGCTACAGGGTTTATGATAGTATCAATACTAGCAGCGCCATTTTATTGGTCATTAACACCTGTTATGTATGTAACAAATACAACAATGCCTTATGCAGATCCTAATTTAGGATCACAAAATAACATGGGTGTACCTAATATGCCAGGCGTATCTTCTTCAAAAAGTAATACTACTAGCAATACAAACACTAATTCAACTAATACTAAATCTAGAACTAAATCAAAAGCAACTTCAAAATCATCTGGACTTGAGAATTATCTAGTATCAAATTATACTGAAGGATCTTTCTTAGTTGTTGCTCAAAGATCTAACACAGTAGCACAAATGATAATCAACACAGGTTTACCAGCTTATGCCTATGGTGGTTTCCTTGGTTCTGATAATTCCTTAACTCTTGATAAACTTAAAGAACTAGTTAAGGAAGGCAAGATAACCTACTTCTTAATATCAGGTGAAGGTGGCGGAAATGAAAATTCAGAGATTATATCTTATGTAAAACAACATGCTACACTTATAGATCCTACAGAGTACGGTGGTACTTCAACTAAAACAAATACTCAAAATTCAAACACAAATATTAATTCAACATCAAAATCAAATAATACTTCATCAACCCAAAATACCACTACAAACCAATCAAACAACAGCACTCAAAACAATGAAAATAGCCAAAATGGGCAAAAAAACCAAAATAATCAAAACAGTGGATTCCAAGGACATGTTGGTGGAATGAGCGAAGATTCATTATATCTATTCAAATAAAATACAAAGCACTTTTGCTTAAACAAATAGGCTGTTGCAAAAACAACAGCCTATTTGTTTTATAGATTAAATTTTTGAGCCATTTCAGTTAATGTTTGAGAAGTCTCTGCTTGATTTTGAGCTGATTTTGCAACTTCCATAATTGCATGACTTACTTCATTTACACTTGCTAAAATATCTTCTGAGCTAGTAGCTGATTCTACAGCAGTATGTGAAAGATTTTCTAATGCAGAATTTATTTGGCTTATAACTTCCTTCATCTTTTTAGATGAATCTGCTATATCCTTAGCCATATCATTTACAAATTCTGCATCCTTTTCATATTGTACACCTGTATCCATCAATAATTTATAGCTTGGTTTAACACTATCTTCAAGATATCCTAGAACATATTGTCCACTCTTAGATAAATTATCAAAAGCCTCTTGTACCTTAGTCACTGTTTCTTGAATATTTTCTACTGCTTGTGAAGATTGTTCTGCAAGAATTCTCACTTCATCTGCAACAACAGCAAATCCTTTTCCAGCTTCTCCAGCTCTTGCTGCTTCAATCGCTGCATTCAATGCAAGTAAATTAATTTGAGAAGCTATGTCTCCAATTGAATCTGCCATAAGCTTAACATCCTGAACAACCTGTCCCGCTTCTATTGCATTTAGAATGTTTTGTTTATTTTCTAGATATATTACATTGCCTTCTTCTATATTTTTAGTAGCCTTTTCTTTTACCTCAATTGCTCTGCTCTTGATTTCTGAAGCAGATGTAAAACTATTATTAGCCTTACTGTTTAATTCAGTTGTTGTGCTGCCAATTTCTTGAGCTGAAGCACTAACTTGCTGAGTAGTTGCACTCAAATCTTGAATTCCTCTTGTAATTTGCTCAGTTGAGTCATTTACCATTTGCATTTTTGAAGATACTTCTTCTGATGTAGCAGATAATTCTTCACTCGTTGCACTAATGTCATTGGCACCATTAATCATTTCTGATATTAATACCTTCATATTATCCTTTGCTTTATTTAAAGCAGTTGCTAATTCTCCTATTTCATCCTTTGCATTTATCTTAATTTCAGTGGTTAAATCACCATTGCCTAAATCTCCAGCAAAATTCACTACCTTCTTTAATGCTCTTGATATATTAGTAGCTATTAATACTCCTAATATAATTGCCAATATAAACCCACCAACGGTAATTCCTATAACAAAAACCTTAGCACTATTATATGTATTATTGTTCAATTGGTATATTGAATCCGCTTCTTTTGTAGCTATATTCCTTAATTCATCTAGTGAATTAAACAATTCAGCTCTAATATTAGAAGCTCCAGAAATTTGTGTTACTGCTGATTTAAAATCTCCAGCCACACCAAAATCACATACCTTTTTTCCCATCTCTAAGTATTGTTTAGATGAACTCTCTATCTTATCTAAAAGTTCCTTATCTTTCTGCCCCTCTGTACTTTTATACATTCTTCCTGCTTCATTAATTTTCTTAATTGTTGCAAATAAATCCGCATTTTTCTTAGTCAATTCATCTATTTCCTGAGTAATTTCTTGATTCTCACCATCATCTTTCTTTTCCTTATACGCCATCTTAATCAGATCTGTTCTAATATCCGAATACCCTCGTCTTAAAGAATCAATTTGCTCTATAATATTTAAATTATAGTTGTGTAATAATGATGTGCCTGAATTAATCTTATCCATATCACTAATACCTATAAATCCTACAACTCCTATAAATATAGAAACAATAGTTACTAGTATTCCTAACTTAATTGCCATTTTTAAATTGTTAAAAGTCTTTTTCATTCATCTACCTCCATACTTCTTTAATTTTTTGACGTTTTTTAATTTTATTAAAACATTTCACTATAATAAAGTTTTACATGTATTTTATTATCGTTTTTTGTTAGATATACTTAATAGTAATAATAGTAAACAATTTGATTAATTTACATTAAAACATTGTTGTTATAACTTTCCTTTTTATAAAGATGATATTTTCATATGTAAATACCCACTTAAATATTAAATTGTTAAAAAAAACTTTATTAATTATATTTGTATCAAAAATCTTTTTACACATATTTACTTATTCAAGCACCTTTCAAAATTAATAAAAATACAGCGCACATGGCGAACATTTTATATTTTTCACACTTTATAATTTACAGTCTTTTCTTCTACTTATATCGACAAATAATTATTAAAAATTATTAAACAAAAAGACTGTAATAAATCTATTAAAAATAAACTCATTACAGTCTTTTTATATACATATTAAAGATTTTTGGTGAAATGCACATCTGTTCCATCATCACAAACTTGGATATAACCACAACTTTTATATAAGCCTATAGCATCATACCAATCATTATTAGTTTCCAATACTATTTGCTTATAATTTTTATCTTTAGCAGCTTGCTCAATGGAAGAGATTATTTTCTTAGCAATTCCTTGCCCTCTACACTCTTTATCTACTGACATACGAACAATCCTGCCAACTTCATGGTTCTCTTTAATTAAGGCTCCTGCTCCTACTACCTTCTCATTATCCAAAGCAACAAAAAACAACTCTCCTGCTTCAGTATAATATTTAAGTATACTCTCTAAATCAGGATTAAATGTAGCATCATAACTACCAAAATGCTCAGTTAATCCTTTTATCACAAGCTCTTTAGCTACTCTTTCTGTTGCCTTATCTACAATTTTAATTATTAATTCATTCATGCTATCCATTAAAATATATCTTTAAGACTTATTTCTAAGCTTTTCGAAGCCTTATCTATTTCTTGCGTAGCATTCTTAGCTGTAGAATAACCCTTGGTAGCAACAATGATATCATCCATAGCTCCAATATATTTCTTATGAATAAAATCAATGTCTGAACTATGATCAAGCTTATTAGCCTTATCTCTTAGAGCAACAATGTCGTTAATATTTTCTTTTACATTTTGTCCTTGCTTAATTTTATCTACATCAGCTTTTGCTTCCACAGTTATATCCTTCATTTGGCTTATATAACTAAAATCAGTTTTGTATCTGTTGATCTCATAACTAAGTGATTTATGACTTATTAAAAGATTGTAACAGCTTACCCCTACTGTTAAAGCTAATATTATTGCTATTATTAACTTGATAACTCCCTTTAAAAACTTAAACACCGCATAGAATAAAACTACTCCAATAATAATTAAGATTAAATTTTCACTTATAAAATTCATTAACTTCATCTCCTCAATTTTATTATTTAAAACATCCAAATATACTACCATATAAACCTATGTGCTTTCAAGATGCCTAATATACTTCACAGATTCTTTTAAACCAGCAATGGTTTTGGTTTCAAGCACACATCTGCACTTATTTTCTTTTGCAATTCTTATTTTTTCTTCTAAATCAATTTCACCTGTCCCAAGCGCCAAATGATCCTTGTTTTTCTTTGCATCATGAATATGCATGTGAGTTAATCTATTGGCTCGTCCTAAAATGAATTGTGAATCAACTTCATTTGCAATATAGTTATGCCCAATATCTAATGTTAAACCAAACACTTCACTCTCAAGCAATAGATCAATTCCTTCTCTCATGAAGTTTTTGTATCCACTACAATTTTCAATGCATATCTTTATTTCAGAATTACCTATAGTTTCAGTGCAGATGTCACGAAAACTTTTTAAGCAATCTAAATACACGTCTTTATACTTATCAAATAAATATACCTTCTCCTCTGGTAAGGTAAAGTGAACTCCCGAATTCATATGCATATTAAGTATAGGTATTTTTAGTTCTTTTGCAAGTTCTATTGTCCATAATACTGTATCTACATATGCTTTTGCCACATCTAAGTTAAAATCACTTACATTAATGTTCTCATCAAGATGAATTGTAAAAAATATATTTTTCTCTTCCATTAACCTTTTAGCCTTATCTACATTAAGAGTATTTATCTGATATTGAGGAAGATTCATATTTATTTCAACAAAATCTAAACCTAACTCCGAACATATTTCCACGCTTTCTTCCAAGGTGCTTGTCTCAATCAATGTTGGCATACCTAATATTAGCCTATGCATCTTCTCACCTTCTACCTAATATTTATTAGTATACATACATAATAATATCGTAAAACTCTAAAATAGTACATCCTTGCTTAACGTTTCTGCTAAAGAACCATCATCTATTGTGAAAGTTTTGCAAGACTTAAATCCATTATTGGTTAATATCTTTCTTGAAGCTATATTCTTTGGATCTATTGTAGCTATAACCTTATTTATACCTTCAGTTTTTGCTAATTCTATTAATTCTCCAACAATTTCACTACCGTATCCTTTTCCCCAATATTCAGGAAGTAACATATATTCAACCTCAGCTTCTGCCAAATCATCATCAGCGTAAATTGCTGCAAGTCCTATAAAATCATCTATAGTCTTTTCAAAAACTTTAAAATATCCTAAAGCTTCATGTTTTGAATTCACACTTAAAATACCCTGATAAAATTTTTTAGATTCTTCTAGAGTAAATACTCTTCCATAATTCATTATCATTACTTCTTCATTAAAAGTCAGCTTTGAAAAATAATGAAAATCCTCTTCTGTAGAAAACTTTTTAAAATATATTCTTACTCTACTCATATTAATCCCCCAGCATTTAATTATCACATTATTTTTATAACTCTAATTCCAATATCTCATTTTTCATAGAAAATCCTTGTCGTTCATAATAATTAACTGACTTTTTGCTTGGCCAAAGAAATAATAGCTCTATTTCATTTTCTACAGCCCAATGTTTTACTTTATTAAGCAATTCAGTTCCAGTGCCCTTATTTCTATATTCTTCTTTTGTATGTACATTTGTTATATAACCAATTTCCGCAAACAATTTTTGAGGTTTAGGTACTTTTCGTATTCTATTCACATAAATATTAGCTATAATACTACCTTCCTCTTCTGCAATCCAATATACCCATGTATTACTCTCTAGCCCTTCTTTTAAAAACACTTTACAATGGCTGATAAATTCATCCTTGGTTATATTGAAATTATTTGTCTCTTCATATTCATGTTGCCATCTCATTTCTGCAAGAGTTTCTAAATCACTTTCTGTTGCCAATCTAAATACCATACTTTTAATTTCTCCTTCAAACCAACTTGTAATTTAATTAATAAAACTTAATATCCGCAAACCTTCTCTTCAATGCAGATTTATACTTAATTTCAGGATACCCGAAAACAACCATTATTCCATTTTTATTTTTTAGTGGCACACCATATTTAACTTTAAACTTCTTTCCAAAGTAATTTAGCAAAAGGTTTGGTGTTCCTAACATACAAGTTCCTAACCCTAATGACTGTGCTGCAAGCATTGCATAAGTTGCTGGAATATATGGGTCAGCAGGATCTGCATATGGAGATACATGAAAAAGCATTGCAAGAGGAGCAGAATGTGTTAGCCAATCCCTGCCTTCATCATAATTATCAACAAATGCTTTTAGTGCAGTTGCAGCAAAAGTTTTAAGAGAATCATAGGATGCCTTTCTCATAAATGGCCTATAAATCTTAAGCATTATAGGTGAAAATAACCACATATTCTTTTTTAAAGCCTTGATTATATCTGCTGTAAACTCTTGAACCTTTTCATTTCCATCCAAAACTAGAATTTCAACATCAGAACTTCCAAGACCATTTGGACAAGTTGATGCTGAATCCAATATTTTTTCTATAACCTCACGCTCTACTCTTTGTTTTTTAAAATCTCTGACACTTCTACGAGACAACATTAATGATTTTAAACTTTCATAGTCAGCTCTATCTTCAGCTTTAGGCATTTCAATAACATCCTCTGGACTCATATCTCTACCATTAATTTTTATGGCATTATTAGGACAGACTGCCATACATTGTCCACAAGCAATACATCCAAATACTCTACTCTGATCTACCTTTACCATGTTATCTTCTATAAATAATGGTACTCCCTTACATACCTTTACGCAAAGACCACAGACAATACATTTGTCTGTGTCTATCTTAACTTCTGCACAATCATAAAATCTACCTGTTTTTAGAGCCATAATTATATCCCCCTTGCAAACTCTAATAATAAATATTATTAGTAAACATACTTATGTAATTTTAAAATTGTAATTTAATTATACCATATATTTCAATTCCCATTTACACACTAAATACTT
Source organism: Clostridium sp. TW13 (assembly GCF_024345225.1). Lineage (NCBI taxonomy): Bacteria > Bacillati > Bacillota > Clostridia > Eubacteriales > Clostridiaceae > Inconstantimicrobium > Inconstantimicrobium mannanitabidum. Next base: position 4,201 of record NZ_BROD01000001.1, on the reverse strand, counting down.
CCTCTATATAAAAACAAGTAACCTAAATCAAATTTAAACTACCTACTGATGAGGAATCAGAAAAATCACATGATGAACATATATGCAATGGTGATTTATGATAAATTTACAACTACCAAATTAGAACAACTATATATATAATATTAGTTCCACCTTAACATGAAATTGAGGATATTATGGTACTGTAAGGTAATGAGAAAGAGGTTTAATATTTATATTAAAATCAACAAATTTATTTTTTAAAGATAAACTGTCAATGTGTTGATTCGCTATATAAAAAAAGTAGTTGAGAGGGATTAGGAGTGGAAAAAATAAATATTAGAAAAATAAAAATTACTGATTATAATGATATATATTTGCTAAATCAAGAGTTAGGATACCCATACACTATAGAAAAGGTTAAAGAGAGAATTGTATATATAACTAAAAATACAAACGATATTATTTTAGTTGCTGAGAAATATAACGAAGTGATTGGTTATATTCACGGAAGCCCATATGAGTTACTTTACTCCGATTCTCTAATTAATATATTGGGATTTGTTGTCAAAGAAAAGTTTAGAAATACTGGTGTTGGTAATGAATTAATAAATGCCATTGAATGCTGGGCTGAGAAAAATGGATATACTGGAATAAGATTATCATCAGGCATTACTAGATTAAATGCTCATAGTTTTTATCAAAGGCATGGATATATTTGCAAGAAAGAGCAAAAAAACTTTATAAAGGTATTTCAGTAATTTCATATGAAGTGGACATTTAAACTTATTATCTATTTTCACATAGAAAAAGAAGCCTTGGTACACAAAATACCAAGGCCCTGTTGTTATCTGTTTATACTGTTTCTATTCCTACAACTTCATATCCAGCATCATCTATAGCAAATTTTATAGCATCATCAGTTACTTCTTCTGAAACTTCAATAACTGCTGTTTTAGAAGCTAAATCTACATCTGCATTTGTTACTCCTTTAAGTTCTACTAGAGCTTCCTTAACATGATTAACACAGTGTCCACAGCTCATTCCTTCAACCAATATTTTCTTTTTCATTTTTTGTTCCTCCTTAAATTTATGTTTAAATATTTTATATATAAATAGTAATCTATTTTTATATGCAAATTTGGTTACATTTATCTAACTGGTTTGAACCTCTTTAGTCTTAAAGCATTTAATAACACTGACACTGAGCTAAAACTCATAGCAGCTGCTGCAATTATTGGGTTCAAAAGTGGTCCTCCAAATATATATAGAATTCCCATAGCAACTGGAATACCTAAGGTATTGTACCCAAATGCCCAGAATAGATTCTCTTTAATGTTGGTTATAGTTTTCTTGCTTAGTTGGATTGCTGTTGGTACATCCATCAGATCACTTCTCATAAGGACTATATCAGCTGATTCCATTGCAACATCTGTACCTGAACCTATGGCTATACCTATGTCTGCTTGAGCTAAAGCTGGAGCATCATTTATACCATCACCAACCATAGCAACCTTCTTGCCTTCTGCTTGAAGTTTTTTAACTTCACTTGCTTTATCTTGAGGTAGTACTTCAGCTAATATTCTATCAATACCAACCTGCTTAGCTATAGCTTCAGCAGTTCTCTTATTGTCTCCTGTTATCATCGCTACTTCTATACCCATTTGATGAAGTTTTTCTATTGCCTTTTTACTATTTTCTTTCACAGTATCAGCAACAGCTATTATTCCTGAAATCTCTTCATCTATGGCTATATACATAGGAGTTTTTCCTTCTCCTGCTAACTTATGTGAAGTTTCCTCTAAGTTTTCTAAAGATATATTTCGTTCCACCATAAGTTTTCTGTTACCAAGCAAGATATTTTTATCATCTATCTTAACTTCTATTCCATGGCCAGGAATAGCTTTGAAAGATTCTAACTTTTTAAATTCTAATGATTTTTCTTCTGCTTCTTTTACAATTGCTTCACCAAGAGGATGCTCAGAACCTTTCTCTGCTGATGCAGCTAATTGTAATAAGTAGTCTTTATTTACATCATTAGCAGTCACCACATCAGTAACCTTAGGTTTTCCTTCTGTTATGGTTCCAGTTTTATCAAATACTATTGTTTTAATCCTATGGGCAGTTTCTAATGCAACACCACTCTTAATTAGAACACCATATTCTGCACCTTTTCCTGTACCAACCATTATAGCTGTTGGAGTAGCTAGCCCTAAAGCGCAAGGACAAGCTATCACTAAAACCGAAATAAAAATAGTAAGTGCAAAGACTGCTGTTTCACCAGATAAGTACCATGCAAGTCCTGAAATAACAGCTATGGACATAACAACTGGAACAAAGTAACCTGAAATTATATCAGCCATCTTAGCTATTGGAGCTTTTGAACCTTGAGCATCTTCAACTAACTTAATTATCTGAGCCAAGGCTGTGTCCTTCCCAACTCTTGTTGCCTTGTATTTTATTGAACCATTTTTATTTATACTTGCACCTATTATCTTGTCACCAATGTTTTTTTCTACAGGGATGCTCTCCCCTGTAAGCATAGATTCATCTACAGAAGTTGTTCCTTCAATCACTTCTCCGTCTACCGGCATCTTTTCACCTGGTTTAACTAAAATAATATCTCCAACTTCAACTTCATCTATAGGAGTTTCAATTTCCTTACCCTCTCTTATAACTATGGCTGTCTTTGGTGCAAGACCCATTAGCTTTTTAATAGCTTCTGAAGTTTTTCCCTTTGTAACTGATTCTAAATATTTACCTAAACTGATAAGAGTTATAATAACTCCTGCAGATTCAAAATATAAATCCATAGCATAATCAGTATTGCCCTGAAAAATCTGCACTATTGCAAATATTCCATATAGGAAGGCTGCTGAAGTACCAACAGCTATCAACGAATCCATGTTAGGACTTCTTCTAATTAAAGATTTAAAACCTACTCTAAAGAATCTATTTCCTGCAATAAGAACTGGAATTACTAACGCTAATTGTACTAGAGCAAAAGTTCTAGGGCTAATCATTGGATCAATAAAGCTTGGTAGACTATACCCTAGTTTCTCAGCTATCATATGTCCCATGGAAACAGTAAGTAGAGGAACTGTGAATATTAATGAAATAATAAACTTCTTCCACATTAATTTTATTTCATTTTCCTTCTTAACCTTGTCTTCATCTACTGTAGTTACTTCTTCCTCCAAAGTTTTGTAACCAGCCTTTTCTATTGCCTTCTTTATATCTGCTACTCTAACCTTTGAAGGCTCATAGCTTATATTTAATTTTTCTGTGGCAAAATTCACACTTGACTCTGTAACTCCATCTAATTTCTTTGTTGCTCTTTCTACAGCTTTGGCACAGGCTGCACAAGTCATTCCTTCTATTTTTAAAGTCTTACTTTTTGATTCTACAATTGCCTTATATCCTGCCTTTTCTATAGCTGCTTGAATATCTGGCACAGAAACTGAACCTTCATCAAAGCTTATATTAAGTTTTTCTGTAGCAAAGTTTACACTTGATTCTGAAACTCCATCCAATTTCTTTGTTGCCCTCTCTACAGCCTTAGCACAAGCTGCACAGGTCATTCCTTCTATTTTTAATGATTTATTTGTCATAAGTTCACCTCCATAAAGATTTAATTAAAATCTTATTTGTTCATTATCTTTGATAAGATATCTATAATTTCTTCTATTTTTTCGTCTGCCTTATCTTCCATAACTGCTGTCTTAACGCAATGCTCCATATGTTGTTTTAAGATTAATAAATTTGCTTTCTTCAATAATGCCTGAGCAGCTATAATTTGATTCGATATATCAACGCAGTAACGTCCATCTTCTATCATTTTTATTATTCCCTCAATTTGACCCTTCGAGGTTTTTAAACATTGTAGTGCTTTTTTCTTTTCTTCGTTCATTTGCCTACCTCCTTTGTTACCCCACCCCTGTAGGGGGGTATATTTTGAGTATAGTACAAATGAGAAATAATTTCAATAGTTATTACATAAAAATTTTCCCCTCCTATTTTGAGGGGATATAATTAGCTATGCTTTAAGTTTAAATACCTTAACTATCTCATCTGGACTTTGTCCCATACCCATATCATCTTTACTTGCTGCCTTAAACGTCCAGCCACTTCCTGCAAGTTTATTTACATCAAGACCTGCTTTTACAAGTGGTTCAGTCTTAAGTGTAAAGACCATATCTGCATTATTTAATCCTAAGGTTTC